>JAADIN010000014.1 GCA_013151315.1 Planctomycetota bacterium
GCTGTTGAGCGCATGGTGAAGAAGGCGTTGCCCGATATGCTCGACGGACGACTCAAGCTGTGGCTGTGAGCCGCACGGCGCTAGCCGCGGGTCCTGTGATGTGAGTGGACTTGTAGGTGGGTAGCTCGATGTCTCCTCCGCTACCCGACGCTAGCGCGTTGCGGCTCACTTGCAGAAAACTGATCTACCCTAAAATTCGGGTTCGACAGAGCACAAGCTTCCGGTTGCCCTCTTGCAGCAAAACCGCCATACTGAGAAGGTAGTAGACGGCTGTTCATTAGCCGCACCTGGATTCGTTTGGTTGGTATGGAGACTTTCAATGGACAACCTCATCAATTGCCCTCATTGCAAGAATGAGTTCCCGCTCGATCAGGTCATGTCGGCTCAGCTCGACGAAACCATTCGTAGCGAGCTCGAGGCGGAATTTTCGGAGAAGACTCGCCGGTTGGTCGACGAGCGGAATCAGCTTGCCCAGCAGAAAAAACAACTCGCCGCCGGTCAGGAACAACTCGACCAGCAGGTGCAGGACGCGGTTGCCAAGCAGCGCGGCGCGATCGAATCCAAGGCCCAGGCCGTCGCTCAGCAAGCGGTCGCCGTCGAGATCAAAGATCGCGATCAACGCCTTGCCGAGGCGAGTGAAAGGCTCATGGCCTTTGAGCAACAAGAGCTGGGGCTCCGCAAGAAGGCACGCCAGCTTGAGCAGCAAGCCGAGCAGCAGGAACTCGAAATCGGCCGACGCATGGATGTGGAGCGAAAGAAAGTCCGCGACCAAGTTCTGGCCCAGGCTCAAGAAGAAAATCAATTCAAGCAAGCCGAGAAAGATCTGAAGATCCAATCCATGATCAAGCAGATCGACGAGCTGAAGCAGAAAGCCGAACAAGGTTCACAGCAAATTCAAGGCGAAGTGCAAGAGATCGAACTCGAAAAACTCTTGCCCGAGCTTTTTCCTGGCGACGTGATCGAGCCTGTCGCAAAAGGGGTCCGCGGTGCCGATGTCTTGCAGCACGTTTTCGACCACAACGGACGCGATTGTGGCGCGATCCTCTGGGAATCAAAACGGACCAAAAATTGGAGCGACAAGTGGCTCAGCAAGGTGCGTGATGACCAGGAAGAAGCGAAAGCCAATTGTGCTTGTATCATCAGTGCCGCGCTGCCCGAGTCGATTCGGCACTTCGGCGAAATCGGCGACGTTTGGGTGGCCAATTTTTCTTGTGTGCGCAGCGTCGCGGTCGCAATTCGTCGGGTGCTCATCGAGACGGCCCAAGCCCGACTGGCGTCGGAAGGCCAACAGGGAAAGATGGAAATCGTCTACAGCTACCTGTTCGGACCGGAATTTCGCAATCGCGTTCGCGGCCTTGTCGAGCCCTACGTCGAGATGCAGACTGACCTCGAGTCGGAGAAGCGAGCCTTCCAGCGGCACTGGAACAAGCGGCAAAAGCAACTCGACCGAGCGCTCGCCAGCACGACCGGCCTCTACGGCGACCTGCAAGGCATCCTTGGCAGCGGACTCCAAGAAATCGAAGGCATGGACCTCCTGGCTCTCGGAGTCGACGAGGAACCTGGGTAGGCCTTCCTTTTTCGCGTATTTCGTGCCTTTCGTGGTTCTTCTTTTAGCGAGAAGCCTGGGTATCTTCGGTGATGCTCATTCGCAATCCCACGGCACTGAGCACCTTGGTCAACGTATCCAAGCGAGGATTGCCCTTTTGGGAAAGAGTACGATAAAGCGTCTCACGCCCCAATTTGGTTTCCTCGGCGAGTGAAGACATTCCCCCAAGCCGTGCTTTCGCAACATGCTTCAACGCTTCGGTGAAAAGCTCCACGTTCCCATCAGCCAAGCATTCATCAAGATAGACCGCGGCCGCATCTGCGTCTTTCAAAACTTCAAGGCGAGTTTTGTCAAATGATTGACTAGGTTGGTGAGCCATCGTTTTTCTTCCTTTCCTCGTAATCTGCCAAGCGTTGTTTTGCCAAGGCTATCGCTTTCTTTTGATCTCGCTTTGCAGAACCGGCGAGCAGCAATACGATCTTCTGGCCAATCACTGCGTAAAAAATGCGATATCCAGGTCCGCAATGCTCTCGCATTTCAAACACGCCGGGGGCATTCTTTATCGTTTTCCAATCGCCAAAATTGCCATGTGCTGCCCGATCGATCCGAGCAGTCAATTTCGCTCTGGCCACAACATCCTTCAAGCGAAGCAACCAGTCTCGAAACGGCATCTTGCCATCGCGATCAGCGTATTCTTCGATGCCATACTGCTTCATTACGCCCTTCTTGAGTGTATCTTATAAAACACACTTTGTCAAGTCGGTTGGCTATGCAGCGCTAAGAAACCGCCGGAAGCTGCATCGCTTCATGGGCCGATTGGATTGTCGACGAGCAGACCATTTCCTCTCCGCTGCTCGAACCGGCCAGCAGCGCATAATCGGCCAGCCGGTTAACGCGGCGCGGAACGCCGCCAGCCAAACGATACATCTCGCTAAGCGCCTGGTCCTCGAACAAGGGCCGCTCGCAGCCTGCTTCGACCAGCGCGAGTTGCAAATAACCCGTCGTGTCGAGCTCATCCCACGGCTGCAAATCGATCCGCAAATCGACCAACTCCAACAGCCCGTTGCCCAAACGAACCGCCTGATTATGATTGGAGGCAAGCACCAGGGTGAGCCAACCCTCGCTAGTGGCATAAAGATTCGCCAGCCGTTGAAGGTGCGTTAAAAGATCAGGCCCCGCCTGATCGGCATTGTCCAGCAGCAAGACGGTCGGCACCTGCTGCAATTGATTTTCGTTGATCCGGTCAGTCAATTGACGAAACAGCCGTACCAAATCGTCTTCCAGTCGCACCGGTGCTTGCAGTTCGACGCCCAGTTGCCAAGCAAACTCGCGCGACGATATCCCCAGCAAATCGACCTGAGCAACCGCCCGACCTTGTTGCCGACATTCGCGAGCAAAAACCTCGAGCAGCAGCGACTTGCCCAGCCCGGGCTCGCCCAACACCAACCCCAACCGACGACCCTGGTCGACCAGAAACCGCAGCCGAGCCAACGATTCACGTTGGCCCGAACCTTCGTAGAAAAGAGACGGATCGAGTCCGCTAGGAAAAGGCGTTTTTTCTAGTCCCCAGTGCGATTGGTACATACGGATAAGTCTCTTGAGTGTTGCCGTCGATCGGGACACAATGCTCCTAGGGAGCCCTACATCAAAGTTCGACATTCCTTGTTCGAAATTCGACATTTAATCCCCGAAATCCTTCTCTTTCATGCCTGACCGCTACTATTCAGTCGAGCCGATCCGAGGCACCACCGCCACGCTAGCAGGTAGTGAGGCCCATCATCTGCTGCACGTCATGCGAGCCAAGCCGGGCCACCCGCTCGTGCTCTTCGATGGCCAGGGTGGCGAGTATCAAGCCGAGTTGACCCATTGTGGCCGCTCGACCGTCGAACTCAGGATCGGCCCCAAACTGGATATCGAGCGCGAACACCCCTTCGAGCTCACCCTTGCCATCGCACTCCCAAAAGGCGACCGGCAGCGCTGGCTGATCGAAAAGGCTGTCGAGCTTGGGGTCAGCCGGCTCGTTCCCCTGCGAACAGCCCGCTCGGTCGCTGGCAGCGAACAAGCTTCCTCAAAACTCGAGCGCTACATCATCGAAGCCAGCAAACAATGTGGCCGCAACCGACTGATGCAGCTCGCGCCGCCTCAAAAATTGGCCGAACTCTTAAGCCAAGAAGCATCGAGCATTCGAATTTTGGCTCACCCAGGCGGTGGCCCGTTTGCCGAGCTGAAATTGAACTCCACAGAAAATCGCACGCTAGCGATCGGCCCCGAAGGAGGTTTTTCTGACGAGGAGGTAGCGCAAACAATCGAAGCAGGCTGGAAAACCGTCGGGCTCGGTAGCCGAATCCTTCGCCTCGAAACCGCAGCCCTCGCGCTGATCTCTGCCGTCGTCTTGCGCTAGTGCGATTTTGAAAAAATTTAGTATAGCGGCTGAAAAGCCTGGGGGTTGCAACCCCCAGGCTTTGGCAATCAGCGTTTGTCAGCGGTTCCTTTTTTTCTCTTCCGGTTTTCGCTCGATCACCCCAAACAGATGCCCCCCAGGGCAACCTCCTTATCGAGTACCGCGCAGGTTATGACATCACAGGAAGTAGGGCCGGCTTGCGGCTGCGAATGCTCTTGCCTTTGGGCTGAATGACCGCTTCGGTGTAGTCGCCCACTTGCTCGGCGGTTTCCAAATAAAATTCATAAGTCCAGTCGTCGTCGTATTCGCAATTCTTGGTCGTGTATTCGCGGCAGATTTCGGGCCGCGTATCGTAAATGCCACACATGTTGTTGTCTTGCAGGTGCTTGCACTTGGTGTGGACCAACAGATACCAATCATCGTCTTCCTTGAAGACACTGGCCCGTTCGTGGAGCAGAAACCAACGTAGGTATTCCAGTTCACTGAAGGTGTCGGGGTTTTCGATCGGCAGGGCGAAATACCGGCAACACTTGGCCGTGCAGTACTCGCACAAAACCTCTCCTTCGGGGAGGTTTTTTCGATCGATCTTTACGATGCCAAATGCGTCCGACATGCCGCAGCCCCTTCATGAATAGGAAAACTTTGCCCAGAGCGAGCAATTTATCACGTTCTGCGCAGAAGGTAAATGAGGGGCAGGAAGAGTGACGAAGGGGGAGTTCTGAGTTCTGGCTAATCACCCCTCGATTTTTCGTCATTCGTCATTTGCCTCCGGCCCCGCTTTTCTGAGCATTCGCAAAACGCTTTCTTCGCCGGTAACTTCCAGCACTTCTTGGCAGGAAAACCAGCGAATGTCGTTCGATTCTTCGCTCAGGATGAGTTGCTGGTCGGCTGCCGCTCGAAATAAAAAGCGGAGGTCGTGGTGGTCGTGAGCGTCTTCGATCAAGGAGCCGGCGGAATCGACTCGCGACGGAATACGGTGGACATCGATGTCGAATGGCTGCGAGAGGACTAATTCTAACTCTAGCAGCCCGGTCTCTTCTTCAACTTCTCGACGGGCAACGGCTACGACATCGCTATCGCTATCGGCATGGCCTCCCGGCTGAAGCCAACGGCCCAGCTTGCGGTGATGGACCAGCACGCAATGGTTTTGGTCGTGGGAGAGCACCCAGGCCGAGGCGGTGATGTGACCGGGGCGGCAATGGCGTTCGAAGCACTCGGGCGAGTTGGTGACTAGCTGACCGATTCGCTCGGCAACGTCGGCTTCGTCCGGGTGCTGTAAAACGTACTGCTTGAGCATGTCGAGAAGTGGTTGGCGATGCATGGATTACTCGGTTCTTTTCTTCGCCAAGTCGGCGACCCGTTGTCGGGGCCAAGAGGGCAAGACGCTTTGTGCGTTCCAACCCTCGATCAAGGCTTCGACCAGTTCCTCTCGTTGCAGCGGCAAATTGGTAACAAAATCGGTGTGGCTGCGCTCGTCGCGATAGTCGGGTTGGCGGGTTGCGACGCCCAGCAATTGGCGCAATCGTTTCAAATCAAAATCGTAGAGCAAAGTACCGTGGTAGAGAAAATGGTTGCGTTTGATACGCAGGGCGTTGCCGGAAAATTTTCGTGGTCGAGAGGCGGCACTCTCCGGTTGGGGTTGGATCACGAGATCGCTAATTCCTGCTACCGAGATGCCCGGCAGCATCGGCGCAAAGATTTTTGCCATCCGTTCTAGCACATGCCGATGGGCCCGATCGACTGCCCGGAGATGAGGGTGGGTCTCGAAGTCGAGCACGGTCGCGACCATGAGACAGCCTGGGCCGGCGAGAATGGTCCCGCCGCCACTACTTCGGCGAAGTACCGGGACGCCCGCTTTGCGACAAGCAGGCAGATTGACTTCCACATCGACTTTTGACGATCGGCCCAGAACAACGCAGTACTCAGGCGATTCCCAGAGTCGGAGCACCCCACCGACGATCTCCCCCGCTTCGGCTGCGTCAAGAAGCGCCTCGTCTAGGGCTAGGTTTTCCGCCGGAGTGCCGAGCGTCAGCTTCAAGTGCTGCATCGGTTCGAATCCTGAGTCGCGAGCGGGGAGGGCCATGGCATTGTTTGCCTCTGGACTCTAGACTTTCAGCCTTGGCCCCTCAACCCTCGCCTCTCAACCCTGACTCCACCGCATGTCCTCCAAGCCCACGAATTCTCCTCCGAACGAGAGTGTGGCCAAGCCCCTTTCTGCCGATGAACTTTTGCCGCCGGTCGAGCCGCCGAACGCCGGTTTTATTTTGCAGCTGTTTATCGTGCCGGGGCTGATCGTGCTGGCCGTTTTTCTTTTCGTTTTGCTCATCGGCTGGGTGAGGTCTTCGCAAGAAGATCCGATCGCCAAGGTCCGGGCACTGCGAATGGGGAACCAAGCTCGATGGCAGCAGGCATTTGAGTTGGCGCAAATGTTGATGAAAAGCGACCGGGATTCGTCAGGCCTTCGAGAAAACGAAGAACTGGCAGGAGAAATCTCGCTGCTCTTAGACGAGCAGCTTGAAGCTGCTAATGCGGACGATAATTCGATTAGCCTTCGCTATTACCTGTGCCGCATGCTAGGCGAGTTTACCGTCGATGAGGGGCTCGAGGTTTTGCTCCAGGTCGCTCGCGAAGATGGCGAGCGGGATGTGCGCCGCGAGGCAATCAACGCTTTGGCAGTCTTGGGCCATACTTTTAATTCGATGGATCCGCCGCAAGTGCTCGCCCACTCCGAGCTCGTGGAAACGTTCCTCGAACTGGCCAACGACCAAGACGACTTGATTCGGTCTCAGGCAGCTTATGCGATCGGTGTGTTTTCGTTGCAAGAAGGAGCCGACGAAAGGTTGACGCTCGAGCTCGAAAAACTGGTCGATGACCTGTATGCCGATACCCGCTACAACGGGGCGCTGGCACTTGCGAGGCAGGGCAATTTGCGAGCCCTTGAGGCGGTGGCCGAGATGTTCGACCCCAGTGCGATTGCGATCAGCATCGCCAAAGAAAAGACGCCCGCTCTCCAGGCGTTCAAACGCAACACGATCCTAAAAAATGCTTTGGATGCAGCTCGCTTGCTCCTGGAAAAAAATCCGCATCTTGAGCTTCCCGAAGTGACCGATGCGCTCGAGCGATTTATTGAAACTGCCGACGGGGAGCAGGCGCTTGCTCCGATTCCCGATTCGCTCGTCGAAGAGGCGGCGGAAATTTTGGAAGCTACGGGCTAGTGACGACCGGCAAGCTGTATCGACTGTGACGATTATACAGCCAAGGTCAAAGCACTTTCTTTTTAGACCGTGGTTCCCCCATTGATAGTCCATGGCCGGTCGGCGCATATTGGAAATAGTGGAATCGAGTTCGGAATCGCCCTCTCAGAGGGTTTTTCGGTCGATTCACGCTTTGCTAGCAGAAAAATTTTGGAAACAAACGATTTGCCTCACGCGGTTTTGTCCGCAACACTTCTTTTGGTGCTTTGTCATGAAATTGAAGGTTGCCAAAGCACTCGAAGCTTTCTTTTCAAAAATTGTCTTTTCTAAAAATTTCTATGAGGTTTGAAGCTATGAACAGCTTTCGCTGCGCGTTCTCGATGGCGCTGATTGCAACGACCCTTGGTGTTTCCGTGTCGAACTTTGCCGTCGCCCAATGCGAAACTTGCCTAGAACCTGCCTACCGAGTGGAGTGCCAGACGGTCTACGAAGACCGCCAAGTGACGGCCTATCGGACGGTGCACGAAACGGTCTACGAGCAGCGTCAGGTTACACGGAAGATTCCCGTCTGGGAAACTCAGGCTCGAGAAAGACGGTATTCGGTACTCCGCCCCGTGCGAGAAACGAGCGTCCGGGAAGAACGCTATGTCGTTCAGCGCCCGGTCTGGGAAACGCAGGTTCGCGATTGCAGCTACACCCAAGTGCGAAACGTGGTCGAGACTTCGCAGCGAGAGGAACGATATACGGTTCAACGACCTGTCTGGGAAACGAGCGAACGGGAAGAGTGCTATACCGTAATGCGGCAGGTAACCGAGACGATCGAGCAGGAGCGTCGCTACACGGTAATGCGGCCGGTGGTAACCTACGAAACTCGCTACGCCGACCAAGGCTGTTATGTGAACCAAGTCTCGTACGTGCAGAGTGCCCCGAGTCGAGGGGGCCTGACCTGGATGCCCGCGACGCCTGTAATCAATCCGATAACGGGTGCCCAACAGGTCCAACGGCCTGGCCTCGTTTGGGCCAATTATCAATCACCACCTCAACAAGTTGTCACTCAGGTTTGGAAACCCAATCTTGTGGCGGTGCAGGTGCCTGTGACAAAACAATGTGCGCAGGAAGTTGTGCAGAAGATTCCTGTGCAGATATGCCGTATGGTGCCGCAGCAGATGGTACGCAAGGTGCCGGTGCGAGTCTGTCGGATGGTCACCGAAGAGCGAGTTCGCATGGTGCCGCATACCACTTGCCGTCAGGTAACCGAGCGTATCGAGCGGAAGGTGCCGGTGCGTGTGTGTCGCATGGTGCAAGAAGAGCGCGTCCGCCAGATTCCCGTGACGGTTTGCCGCTACGTGCGAGAAGAACGCGTCGAGCCATACCAAGTGCGAGTTTGCCGAATGGTTGAAAAGCAAGAAACGATCAACGTGCCTCGCACCGTGTGCCGCAAGGTGCCGTACACCTACACCTATCGGGTGCCGCGAACGGTGATGATGCGCGTGCCGCTCGAACAGCCGTGCTGTGGGAGCTAGGCTCGAGCCGAGGGTATAGATTTTCTCTCTCCGTGGCGAGCCGGCTCGTCCCCGAGCCCGAAAAATACGAGTTCGACGTCACAAGAAAAGGCCGTGGGCGAGGACGCCACGGCTCGCTCGCCCTTGGTGCCAAGCGTTGACAATCGGCAGTCTTTGCAGGACACTGCAGGCTTCTCCTGACCGGATTTTCTTCGTGGCTCCCAACATGGCCGTCCCCACCCCAACATCACCCGATTCGCCCTCTTTGGGGCAACGCCTGCAAGGCGAGCGAATCGCCTTGGTAGGCAAGCTGGTGGGCATGACGCGGGCCGAGGCCCGGCAAGCCGTGGTTGCCGAGGGGGCATCGGTCGTGTCCGACGAATCCGCAGCGCCCACGCTCATTGTCATTGGCGATAATCATT
>JAADIN010000044.1 GCA_013151315.1 Planctomycetota bacterium
CCGCTGCGGCAAATCAAATACAGCGGTTCGTTTGCATTGGCTTTGCGATTTTGCATGACGGCGTGGGGGTCGATCTGATCGAGCGGAACATTTTGGGCTGCCGCGACGTGAATCTCGCGGTACTCGACCGGCGTGCGAACATCGATTAGCTCCAGAGCCTTGTTGTTTGCTAGCAGTTGATGCAGGTCTCTGGTGCTGATTGTGGGGGAGGACATGAGAGATTCCTTTTTGAATTTGTGAGGGGAAGTAAGTGGCGCGAGCCGTGGCGTCCTCGCCCACGGTTTTTTTGGATGGTGCGAACGGGACCGGGCTCGGGGACGAGCCGGCTCGCTAGGTTGATCCGATGTTTTCGCCTGCGGAGTCCAATCCTACCGCTGCCAGGAGGAGGCCTTCGGGGCGCGTGACTCCTAATTTATCGCGCATGTGCTTCAAATGCGAGCGGATGGTTGCTTCGCGCGTACCGAGAATATCGGAAATCTCGCTGTTCGATGCGCCCCCGGCGACGAGCGACAGGACGTCTTTCTCGCGTGAGCTCAAGCTGCTGGAGAAAACCCGCACAAATCGGCAGATCACAAGCTCAGGCCCGGTGGGGGTGAGCCAGCCTTCGAAATCGTACACGCGTTCGTCGATCCTCAACGAAGCCTGGACTGTTTCCTGAGCATTGCGAAACATGCAGGCCTCGATAAACGCCTCGCGCAACAGAGCACGGCCCTGCTCTCGCCAACAGAGGTCCCAAGGATACTGATCCACCAGAGCCGCGAGGTTGGGGCTGTAGACACATTTTCCATCCCGGGCAACGACCAAGACGATGTAACCGGCGGCATGTGCATGGCTAGACATGGGAGCCTCCACGGATGATTAACGATCGGAAGAAATTTGTGGTTCAGGCTGCACGGGCGTGAATGGTCGCTTTGAAGAGGATTCTCGATAATAGGCGTCAGCAAGCGTACCGAAAATATACGCCTGTACAGTATCTCCTGCAAGGTATTTTTTCCTCCTCAGACGCTTCCGTCTCTCGGCCGAGGTTTTTCATGACCAAAAAACGTGCCCGACAAAAAAAAGTTAGGCAAGAAAAAGACCGCTTACCGCAAATTTCGCTGGTATTTACCGAGGAGAAATTAGGCGACGATCTCGATGTGGCGGTGCTGCAGTCGCTCTCTCGACTGATGCCCGACCGTCTCGACGAACTTGCCGACCACCGGTGGCCGCCAAAGAATATTCTCAAGTGGCTCGATCGGGCCGATATGCCGAAGACGCACGGCTTGCTGATCGCGACGCTCCGGCGATGGCACGAATTGCAGCAAGATTAATACGGTGCCCGTGGGATACGCTTGGAAAGCCGGGGGATTGCAATCCCTCGGCTTTGCAGCGCCTTGTCATTTCGAAAGTTGCTTAACAAGGGGAAACGAAAAAACGCCCCCTGCAATTGCAGGGGGCGTTTTTGAATTATCTGGCTGTGGGTCGTTTGCGCGGTCGGTCTAGCAACCGTGCTTTTCCAGCTTTTCTCTCAAAGTATCGGCGGTGAAAGGCTTGACCAAGTAATCGGAAACGCCGGCTTGAATTGCTTCTAGCACTCGCGATTTCTCCGCTTCGGTGGTCACCATGATGATGGGTACGTCTTTGTCTTGTTTGCGGATTTCGGTGACGACCTCGAGGCCATTCTTGCCAGGCATGTTCCAGTCGGTAAGAACCAGGTCGAACGAACCGGGGCTGAAGAGCTTGACCGCTTCTTCGCCATCGGCCGCCTCGACGGCACCGGGAACACCAACCGCGCTTAGGGAACGCAGAATGATCTTCCGCATCGTGCTCGAGTCGTCTGCTACGAGTACTCGTGTGCTCATCTTTTGAATCCTCTCTCTTCTGGTCGAATGGCCAATGGCCACTTGCTCTAGCAGCAGGTGGTCGTTCCAGGAAAATTTAGGTTACGCTGCGACCGAGTCAAGAAAAGATCGTTTTTTTTCGAGAAATGCGGGGAAAGTGGATGCTGCGAGAGCGAGGGGCCACCTTAGAAAAACCCCAGGGAATGCAATCCCTGGGCTTTGAGCAAACCCACCTTGGCATTTTGGAGAGCTGTCCTCAGGCCATCAGCTTCTCGAGCTGCCCGCGCATCTCGGATTCGATCTTGCCTTTGAACATCATGGCCGCGAATGGCAGATCGCCCTCGATGGCTAATTTATCGTCGAGAACGCTGATTTTGCCATCGATCTTGATCCCGAAGGTTTTGAAGCCGAATACTAAATCTTGGTCTTCCCAGGTCTGATGCAGGTCGCTGACCTGATCTTTGAGTTTTGATTGCAAAGCTTCGGCAAACTTTTGCACCTTGGCTTTGGCATCGTCGGCCGAAAGGGAGTGGGGAATCTCGAAGTTGAATTTCGGCACGGTTTTGCTCCTGAGTGGTCAACGAAGGAATCGTGGACCGGAATTTTATCACTTTGGCCATCGCTTTGCTACGGCTTTGCGAAAATTGGCGACTCGTTCTTGGTCAATCGTTTCTGTTCGCTCTCCGTCGCATACGGCTCCGCGGACCGCGACTAGATCGATGCCCTCGCTGGGTAGCTCGGCCAAGCGGCTTTGGGTGAGACTTCCCGCGACCACGGACTGGAGCGAGGCCGATTTTGCTAGATCGAGGATTTCTTGCAATTCTCCGCTCGGCAAATGTTCGAAAACTGAGCCCGCCTGTTTTTCAAAGGTGTCGATCAGCAGATACCGACCTTGGGTTGCTTGCGCACAGGCAATCACTTCCTGGGGCGTGGGTGATCGAGCTTGTCGCGAATCGGCGTAGGCGACTGCGACCAGGGTTTTTCCGGCATCGCAGACCGTTTCTGAGGCCGCCTGCCACAGGCTTTGCCAATCGTCTTGGTCTCGACAGCCGGCTAGGCCTAACTTGACGATGGGAATTCCCTCGATGTCCAGCAGGCTGCGAGAGGGGGAATCTGGCCAGTCGATCAGCTCTCCCAACGCGGCGGAAATTGGCCGATGCCCTGCGACTCGGTCAACCACTTGCCTTGCCACCTTGGCATCGACGGCTCCTAAGGGTCCGGCAAGCGGTTCCTTGAGGTCAATCCAATCGGCTCCGCCCTCCAGCGCAGCCACCACTTCGTCAGCACTGCGTACGCTGACCAGCAGTCTCGGCCGGGGCGAAGCGATTTTGATACTCATGGCACTTCTTTGCTTTTGGTGGCGACCTGTTCTTGTTTGGAAACTTCTGCCAGTCGGCTATTGAGCTTGCGCACGACCTCGCCGTTCAGGGGTTCGCACCATGTGCCGCGAATAATGACATAGCCGTCGCACCATCGACCCAAGGCCCGCTTGGTCTCTTGTTTTGCCCACTCGGGTGCCTGCTGTGAGAGTCGGGCAATCAGATTCACCGTTTTGTCATGTCCCGTGACGTGGACGGGAAGGTTGGCAGGGCCCTGGCCCAAGAAAAATGCCTCGACCACTTCAACCGGTACGGCGATCGGGCTGCCCGACTTGAGGTAGAACAGGACGTGACCCTGGCGATACGTCACCCGTGGTCGAGACATTTGAACAACCAGTCCTATGGTCAAGAGCAAAGAAATCACCAAAGCGAGCCACGCGAAAACCTTGACGAGGAGTCCGAAATCGAGCGTCAACGTCACGGCAGCGATCGTGTCAAGCAAGCCCAGAGGCACGAGGGCTAACAATAAAACCCTGCGATTCGAGAGAAGCCAAACTTCGGTCATTTGATCTGCGTCCTAGTGCCTGCCGTGGTGCGAGTTTCGCAAGTCTACCCGCGAAGACTCCCACCAGGAAGAAGGGGCCAGTGGGACAGATGGTAACGATTTCAACGACAAATGGGCTATTGGCATCAGAGGCTAGCCATCAGACGAGCGCATCGAGGCCGATCGTGACGTACGTTTCCCAGGCGACCGGGGGCATGGTAGCCGATCGGGTCGTCGATTCTAAGCTCCTTGCGCCGGGTATTAGGGGGCCTTCTCGTTAGCCGGTAGGCTGGACGAAAGGCCACTCACTTCGTAATCTTGGGCCTACGTTATGCGGTATCCCACGAGCGGTGCTGCTGAAAGTGAAACTCATAATGGCTACGGATATGGCAAGCGTGACCACCAGTGAACATCCAAGCAAAAGTAGAGGCAATGTGGTCGTTTGGGCCATTGCTACGGCAATCGTCATCTACCTGTTCAGCGCGTTCTTAGGTCAGCCTCAATACGCAACTTCGCTCGTAATCGCGGAGCACACCCAGCCGGCGGCTGCCCACGAAGCAGCTCACGTCGGGGAAACTCATGGCGGCGATTCTACGGCACCGCCCTATTGGACCGTCGTTCCGTTTATTCTCTTGCTCGGCGCGGTCGCGGTCTTTCCGCTGATGTCGAGAACCGAGCATTGGTGGGATAGCAACACCAATCGTTTCAAAGTTGCAGCCCTGTTGGGACTGGCGACCCTTGGCTACTACGCTTTCCTTCATCACTCCCCGGTCGAAGCTCATTGGCCGGCGCATAGTGTGGTAGCGCCTGTCGAGGGGGTATTCCAAAGCGGCTTTGTCGGCGCGATTCTTGGCAACGCCCTGCTCTCTGAATTTATTCCTTTTATTATTCTGCTTTTCAGTCTGTACACCATCGCTGGTGGCATTCGTATCGAAGGCGACCTCCAAGCCAATCCGATGACCAACGCCTCGTTTATGGCCGTGGGCGGACTCTTGGCTAGCTTTGTAGGCACCACGGGCGCGGCCATGCTTTTGATTCGCCCGCTGCTAGAAACCAACAAAGAACGGAAGCACGTCAGCCATACCGTCGTTTTCTTTATCTTTATCGTCTGCAACTGTGGCGGCTGTTTGTTGCCGATTGGCGATCCTCCGCTGTTTCTCGGCTACCTCCAAGGGGTGAGTTTCACCTGGACGCTGGGTCTCTGGGAACCTTGGCTGTTTGTGAACGGGCTGCTGCTGTTGACTTACTGTCTGGCCGATCAGTTTTTCTTTTATCCTCAAGAAGCTTTGCGGGATATCAAACGCGATGTCACCCACACGCGGCGGCTCAAGATTAGCGGGCTCGCGGTGAACGGTCCTTTGCTGCTGGGCGTTGTGTTGGCCGTTGCGCTGCTCGACCCCAACAAGGCGGTGCCAGGCACCGATTGGCATGCTTGGATGTTTTTGCGCGAAATAATTCAGCTCGGGCTAGTGGCCTTGGCGCTCTATTTTGGATCGCGTGCGATTCGCGAAAAAAACCACTTCAACTACCATGCCATCGTCGAAGTTGCGGTCCTGTTTCTGGGAATCTTTATCTGCATGCAACCTGCTCTGCAGATTCTTGCCGAGCAGGGAAAGGTCTTGGCCGAAAAGCTGAGCCCCGCCGGTTTTTTCTGGGCGACAGGCGGCTTGTCGGCATTCCTCGACAACGCCCCAACCTACTTGGTCTTCTTCAAGTCGGCTCAAGATCCGACGCTGATGGGCGGCGCCACGGGCGGGGTACCCGAAATGGTTTTGCAGGGCATCGCCCTCGGAGCGGTATTTATGGGAGCGATGACCTACATCGGCAATGGCCCGAACTTCATGGTCAAAGCGATTGCAGAAAAATCGGGCGTCCGGATGCCCAGCTTCTTCGGCTACATGCTGTATAGCGGCGTGGTGCTGCTGCCGATCTTGCTGCTTGCCCAATGGCGATATCTGTAGTGTTGAGGCTTTGGGCTGTAGGCTGTAGGCTGTAGGGCGTGCGGTGGATAAGAGTTTACTAGCACGCAGCGCAAGCAAGTGGGCTTCATGCACACTCGCTTGCGCGTCGTGCTTGTATTTTGGTAAATTCTCAGCTGCCGCAACGCCTAAGAGCACTGCTTCCTCTCAACTGCCCACTCCCGACCAGCCTCCCTTGACTATCACCGACCCTGAATCTCTCGACCAGCTTTGCGACAGGCTTCGCTCGGCTGAGCATATCGGCATCGATACCGAGTTTGTCTCGGAAGATACGTTCTTTCCTGAGCTCTGTCTGATCCAAGTCTCGACGGTCGACGAACTGGTCACGATCGATACGCGGGTTCTCGAAAATGTTGATTCGTTCTGGCGAGTTTTGGCCGAGGGCGAGCATGTGACCATTCTCCATGCGGGTCGTGAAGAATTGAACTTCATGGTGCGGGCCATCGGTGCGACGCCCAAGCACTTGTTCGACGTACAAATCGCGGCGGCATTTTGCAGCAACGAATATCCTTCGGCTTACGGTTCGGTAGTAAGTCGCTTTTTGGGTCACAAACCCGACAAAGGCGAGCAGCGGACCGACTGGCGAAAGCGGCCTCTGACGAAAGCTCAGATTCATTACGCACTCGAAGATGTACGCTATTTGATCCCCCTCTATCGCCGTTTTGTGGAACTGTTGACCGAACGGGAGCGGATCGAATGGCTCGAAGAAGAGCTGCAAAGCTGGCAAGAAGAAGTCGTCGCGGCGGTTGACCGGAAAGATTGGCGACGAGTTTCTGGCATCGGAAAGCTCAGCCCGACGAGCTTGGCCGTGGTTCGCGAGCTTTGGCTCTGGCGATACGAGGAGGCGCAAAGACGCAATCGACCCCAACGCCGCATACTTCGCGATGATCTGATTGTCGAACTGGCCAAGCGCAAAGTCGATAGCCCTCAACAAATCATGGCCATCCGCGGGATGGAACGGACTGCCGTCAAGAAAAATGCGAACGAGTTGGCCGACTGCGTCCGGCGCGGCCTGGAATCGCCAGTGGAACGAGAAAAAGGGGCGAGGCGACGTCAGCCCCCCTCGCAGCTTAATCTACTGGGGCAGTTTCTCGCTCCTGCGCTCGGAACAATATGCCGACGTGCCGAGATTGCGGCCAGCCTGGCCGGCACGGCAAGCAGTGTCCGCGACTTGATCGCCTATCGCATGGGGTTCTCGCCCGATGGCGTGACCCGCAATGGCAAAACACAGTTGCCGATTTTGGCGCAGGGCTGGCGAGCGAAATTGGTCGGCAATGTCATCGACGACCTGCTGGACGGAAAAAAATCGATCCGCATCTTCAACGCCAAGGACTCCGACCCGCTTGTGTTCGAGGATGTGGAGTAGCCGAAGAGTTACTTTTCTTTGGTCATTCGAAATCGGATGGTCTGATCGAGGTGCTGATTCACGTCGTTGCCGTCGACGGTGATCAGAAGGTCTATCGATTGATGGATTGAGGTCGAATCGAGATGGCCGGCTGATCGGTTAAAAAGAATCTCGCCGGTGGTTTTCTGCCCTTCGACGCGGAGCGTGGCCCCATCAAATTGGGTTACCCTTGTCGGGACAAAAACTTCCATGGTTTGGCCTTCAACCTCGCGCGAACCTTGGTACTCGTAAGTCGCCAGGGTAGTGATGTTTCCGAGGGTCGGGTTTTCGATCTCCAGAGAAGTCGACCATTGGTGGCCCTCGACCAGTTCCTCGAACGTGGGCAAGACAAGCAAACTGCTCGCCATCGTCTCCTTAAATCCTTTCTCGGTGGCGAGACTCCCCAACAAGGCCCCGGCGGGCCCTTGGCTCAGGATTTCGATCAACGCCTCGGGAACCTCGACCTGGGTAATTTCACCCCGAGAAGTCATCGTCACCTGGAAGGGAGATTGAGTTGCCGCCTTGAGCGAGGGAGCCAGCATGGCTGCAAAACCCTGGGCCGGTTCTTCCGAAGCGGTATCGAAATGGACTTCCCCCTGCCCGGGTGCGGTGATGTGCATCTGCACTCGGTCGATCGTTTGCGTCAGGGCGGCGGTTCCCTGGTCGTCGACCAAATTGATTTCCCAGACCATGTCGATGGTCTGCTTGACCGAGGAGGTGGTCGCGCCACCCGGACCCAAGTTCATGGTCGTCTCCATTTCTTGCACCATTTGGTAATGATAGGTGTCGCCCTCGACAAACTTCCAAACCAAGGGTTCGGCCGCGGTGGCCAAGCTGCAGAAAACAAAAATGACCCAAGCCAATAGGAAAGCACGAGATACAAGAGCATTCATAGCAGAGTTCATAACAAAGGTTCCTTGGTTAAAGTGTAAACATCTCACCCGGGTTGAGCACCACGGGTTCGGCAGCCGTGTGGGTTCGGACCCGGTCGGCCCAAGCGGCGGCATCCTGCACGATCGGCGGCCAGGTTCCATAGTGGCAAGGCACGACCCGTCGAGGGTTGAGCATTTTGATTGCTTCAATCGAATCGTCGGGCCCCATGGTAAAAACATCGCCAATCGGCAGCACGGCCACATCGAGCCCACCTAAGCTGTAGAGTTTCATATCGAGAAAGAGAGCCGTATCGCCGGCAAAGTAGATGCGACTTTTGCCCAGTTCGAGTAGAAACCCGCCCGCGACACCGCCGTAGGAACCGTCCGGCAGGCTCGAGCTGTGCACGGCCGAGGTCATTTTTGCACGCCCGAACGCCAGATCGACTCCGCCGCCCGGGTTCATGGCAACGACTTTTTCTTCAGCAACGCCCTGCCCTTTCAGCCATTCGCAGATTTCAAAATTGGCGACGACGGTAGCGCCGGTGCGACGGGCAATCGGAATCGCATCGGCCAGATGGTCGAAGTGGGCATGGGTCAGCAAAATGAAATCGGCAGCAACCTCGGCCGCTTTGACTGGTGATGTGGGTGATTCGTCGAGAAACGGATCGACAAGCAGATCGTATTTCCCCGCGCGTATCGAAAAGCAAGAATGCCCCAACCAAGTGATTTCGTTTGTCATTCTCTACCGCCCTCCCAAAATCGCGTTCATGTTTTTCTTGTAAGCTTCGACGCCTGGCTGGCCGTAGGGATTGATGCCGATGAGGCGCCCTTCGACGACCGTCGCAAGCATTAGCATCTGGAACAATTGACCTAGTGTGTGCTCGTTGAGTTGCGGCAGATGCAAGTCGGCCGTGGGGCGGTTGTCGTCGCGGTAGGCTTGGTTGGTGCCTTGGATGGCCGCAGACAACACTTCGGGGAGCGTTTTTTCGGCGAGGCGATTGAGGTCGTCGTGATCCTGGGCGCTGGTGCCGATCGCAAGCGACTCTCGTTCGCCGCTTCCGATCGTCACGTTGGTGATCAGCTTGTCGCGTTTGCCTTCTTGATGCTGTTGGCCTCGCGAATGGAGATCGCGGGTATTGACGAT
>JAADIN010000110.1 GCA_013151315.1 Planctomycetota bacterium
GGATTCTCGTCGGCGACCGTTGCGGGCGCTGCCCGACTAGCCGCCATTGCTGATCGATAACGCGAAGAGATGTATGAAGCCACTCCTCGCGACCCGTGAAATTCGTTGCTCAAGTCCTCGCGATGCTCTGTGGGGGGCCCTGGCCGACACGGCTCAACTCAACCGTGCGGTTGGCAATAACGCGCTGGTGAGCGAGCCGATCGAAGGCGACTCGGCGGGTCGTTATCTCGTCGAGACGCGGCTCTACGGAATCCGAATGGTTTACGAGGAAGAGCCATTTCAGTGGAATCGGCCTGAGCGGCTCTCGATTACGCGGAAGTTTCATAACGGCCCGGCTCACGACTACACCTACGAACATCACCTTACGGAACTGGCGGATGGCGAAACGCTGGTTTCTTTGAGCATCCGAATCGCTCCGCGCCACGCATTTCTTTGGCCGTTCCTTTGGGTTAATACGCGGGGAATCGCCAATCGGCTGGCTCAGCAGGTCAGGCGGATTGATGCCAACCTTCAGCGTAAAGATAGCCCTTATCACCCTGAAAAAAAGCCTGCCCTCGATACGCTTGCGCATGCTCGCACCAAGGCTGCGTTGCTCGCCGAGCTCAAGCCTAGTGACGCCGACGTTGGAGAGCAACTTGCTCGTTTTGTTGCCAGTTTTCCTGATGAAAAAGTGAGCCGCATTCGGCCATTCGAGTTGGCGGGCGACTGGGAGGTGCCGCGTCGGACGATGGTCTCGGTTTGTCTGCAGGCGGTGCTGGCCGGCATGTTGGATCTCCAATGGGAGGTCATCTGTCCCAGTTGCCGGACGGTTGCCGTTCAGCTCAGCACGCTGTCGGAGTTAAAAAGCCAATCGCATTGCCACCTTTGCGATATCACGATCGATGTCGATCTCGACCGAGCGGTCGAGGCGACCTTTCGTCCGAGTCGTGCCGTTCGTAAGCTCGACGAGGGGCCTTATTGCATTGGTGGGCCGTTTCGAACGCCGCATGTGGTCGCGCAAACCAAACTTTCTGCTGGGGGAAATGCCCAACTGGCAGTTCCCGAATCGCCCGGCCGCTATCGACTGTTCGTGCGTGGTGGCTCGTCGGCTAGCATCGAGGTTTCTCGCGAAGGTAAAAGGGTCGTGGAACTTGAGGCCGGCGAGGCCCTCCAGCCAGCGGAGGTCTGCATCGCTCCCCAAGGCTCGTTGGTCGTCCACGATCGACTTGGTCAAGAACGGCACGTCAAGTTGGAGCATCTTGAATGGGCCAGTCTTGCCACGACGGCTCACTACGTCAGTACGGTTCATGCTTTTCGCCGGATGTTTTCGGCCGACGTTTTGCAGCCAGGGTTGCAAGTGAAAGTGACACGCGCGGCGCTTGTCTTCACCGACCTGACCGGCAGCGCTGCGATGTACACCCGCCTGGGCGACGCATCGGCTTACCGCTTTGTGCAGGAGCATTTTGCCTCGCTCGAAAAAGTCATTGAAAACCACGACGGATCGATTGTCAAAACAATTGGCGACGCGATCATGGCGGTTTTTGCTGAGGAGCAGGCCGCCGTGAAAGCGACGATTGCGATGCAACAAGCTTTTGGTGAGTTTATCCGTGAGCGTGTGGACGCTGGCGACGTGGAGCTTTGCGTCGGTATGTTTGCCGGGCCCTGTTATTTGGTCAACGCGAACAAGATTCTCGATTACTTTGGGCAAACGGTAAATATTGCCAATCGGTTGCAGTGCCAGTCGGAAGGCGGGCAGATCGTTCTCCCTTCGGCGATTGCCGAATGTGCTCAGAAGCACGGTTGGTTGGAGGGAGCACGAGTGATCGAACATTTTCCGGCGCATCTCAAGGGGCTCAGCGAACCGTTCCCGGCGGCACGGTTGGTTGTCGAGAGTTAAGCGGTGACAAGTCCAATAAGAACCGGGGGTAATTAAGCAGGGAGAGTTTCGCCCTCGATTTTCAGCACGTTGCAATACGGTCTCGAACACTGCACAATGGTCCTTCTCCGCGTCCGCCGGCTGTTCCCTCGTTTCCCCGAAGATGCTGTGCCCCACCGTCTTACCGTTGTCGTTTCGCAGAGCCGTAGCCAGAATCCCAAAAAGCGGGACTTGGAAGAGCAGGTTGTAGCCGGTCTCTTGGGCGAGCGCGGGATCGACGTCACGGTCGTGCCCCATCTCTACGATCTGAAACCCGACGGTTCAGGGCTGCTCTGCCTGTCGGGCATCACGGACGATCTGTTGGTTTGTAGCTGGCTCTATCCGCGGGCGGCTCGTTGGATTCTTGATCGCAATCAGATTCGTGGACAAGAAGGCACGACGCTGCTGAAGTCGCAAGGCGAAAGCGACGACGAAGACGAAGCAGATGTTAACGAAGAGAATGATGACAAGCTCCGGGTGATCGACCAACTCAAGCTGCCTTCTCGTCGAGTCTACTGCCTCGATCTACGAGCTTACAACGAGTCGTCGGTCTATCTCGACGAAATAAAACGTATCGCTGGCGAGCTTGCCACGCCGACAGTCGAACTCAATGGCTGGATCAACGGCAATCCCAAGCCGGAACAACTTGAGCGCTATCTCGCTTCCCCAGCTCCCAGTCCCCCGTCCCCGACAATTATCGACGAAGACGCCGCCCGACGTTGGTACCCGGTAATCGATCTGAGCCGCTGCACGAATTGCCTGGAGTGCATCGATTTCTGTCTGTTCGGCGTCTACGGAATCGACGCCGCCGAGACGATCCTCGTCGAGCAGCCCGATAATTGCCGCCAAGGTTGTCCTGCGTGTAGCCGAGTTTGCCCAGAGAACGCAATTATTTTCCCCCAGCACAAGACGCCGACGATCGCCGGCAGCGCTGATGTGGCCGGTACGCTCAAGATCGATCTCTCCCAACTTTTCGGTGCCCCCGATCCTGGGGCCCCAGGTGCCGAAAAGGCAGCGGAAGTCGCGGCTCGCGAACGCGATGAGCAGCTCCTGCTGGCCGGCCGAGAGACGGTTGGCACGGAGGTGGGCATGCCCAAGCGACACGCGACAGAGCCAGCCTCTGGCGAGCCCAAGGACAAGCTAGACGAACTGATGGATTCACTCGACGAGTTTGATTTCTAGACCGATTAGGTGATCGTTAACGACGCTGGTTTTCTCAATTTTTTAGAGCACTAGGCGACACCCCTTCAGCTTTCTATGATGTCCGGTAAATTGATGTTCCCCACCAGAACGGTGGGCCTATATAGCCTCACCGTCTCGGTGGAGCGAATGAAGGAACCGACAAAGGCACCAACGATGCAAACCATTCCAACTCTCTCTTCCTATCGATCCGTTGCAGCAGGGCTTGCCTTGTGCTCCGGCCTGATGTTGGGTTTTCTGCCGGCAACACTTGCCAATGCAGACGATCAGGTTGCCGACAATGGTGGAAGGAATGGGGGCCGTACAAGCGAAAAGCTGATTCCCGACCTAAAATCATTGGCTGGGGCTCCTGCGACTACCCTCAACCTGGCGGAGCTATTTGCAGGCACCGCGGTGGATACGGGCGAGCCGTTGGTACATTCGGTTGAACATAACACCAAGAAAAAAGTTGCTGACGCTTCCATAGAAAATGGACAACTCACGATCGAATGGGGCAAGGTCGGCAAAACGGAAATCACCGTGCGGGCCATGAATTCCGTGACAAATAAGTTGGTCGACGTTCGCTTCAACGCCAAGGTATGGCACCCCGATTACTGGATGCTGGCGATGACCGTCATCGGCGGGTTGGGTATTTTTCTTCTCGGCATGAAAAATATGTCGGAAGGTTTGCAGGCCATCGCCGGGGGCGGGTTGCGACGAATGATTAGTGCCGTGACCGACAATCGCTTGATGGCCGTCGGCGTGGGCACGCTGGTCACCACGCTCGTGCAGTCGAGTTCGATTACCACGGTCATGGTCGTCGGTTTCGTTAACAGCGGGTTCATGAATCTTCCTCAGGCGATCGGCGTCATTATGGGCGCGAATATCGGCACCACGATCACCGGCTGGATTCTGGCGTTGAAGATCGGCAAATACGGCCTGCCCCTCCTCGGAATCGGTGCCTTCAGCTACCTGTTTATCCGCAACGATCGCGTTCGCTACACCGCACTGGCCATCATGGGTCTCGGCATGGTCTTCTTTGGTCTGGAACTCATGAAAGACGGCTTTTCGATGGTCAAAGAGTTGCCAGCATTCGAGGCTTGGTTCGCCCGTTTCGAGGCGACCACCTATCTCGGAGTCCTCAAGTGCGCGGCGGTCGGCTGCGTACTCACGTTCATTGTCCAGTCGTCGTCTGCCACGTTGGGTATCACGATCAGCCTGGCAGCCATTGGCGTAATCCCCTTTGAAACCGCCGCCGCGCTGGTTCTCGGCGAAAACGTGGGCACCACGATCACCGCTTGGCTGGCTTCTTTTGGCGCGACGACCAACGCTCGTCGAGCTGCTTATTTCCACGTGATTTTTAATATCCTGGGAGTCTTCTGGGTGACCGCCATATTCAGCTCTTTTATTCCCGCAGTCAATCAAATGCTGAACTTTGCGTTCATTCAACGGATGGCCGGTGTTGATGCCGCGGCTGGCCAAGCGGTGAGCGTCACGGTAAAAATTGCTGCCGTGCATACGACCTTCAATGTGATCAATACGCTGCTCTTCTTTCCGCTTGCTGGCACGCTTGGCAGGTTACTCGAACGTTTCGTTCCTCAAAAAGATCACAAAGAAAAACCGCATCTCACGAGCCTGGACATTCGCATGCTCGAGACGCCCGTCATTGCGATCGAGCAGTCTCGCGTCGAAATCTTACGAATGGCCGAAGGCTGTAATAAAATGATGGACTGGCTCGAGGAGCTCGCCGCTCAGGAGGAGCCGGATCAGAAGCAAGTTCAAAAATTGTTTCATCGCGAGGAAGTTCTCGACACGATCCAAGACGAGATCGTCGTCTTCCTTTCCGATATGCTCGCTGCCAACCTGCCACACGAGGTCATCGACGAAGGTCGCCGCCAGCTCCGTATGGCCGACGAGTACGAATCGATTAGCGATTACATTACCACGATACTCAAGTTTCATCTCAAACTACAAAACCAAGGGCATCGTTTTTCGCCTGGAATGCAAGAGCAACTTTCGGAACTCCACACGATGGCAAAACAATTCCTGGACTTGGTCATCGAAGGTTACCGCCAACGAGAGTCGGAAGTCATTACCAAGGCAAATACGATCAGCTCCGAGATTAATCACCGCGTCCGAACGCTACGGGAAGACCATCTCCGCCGACTGACCGAGAAAAAAGTAGAGCCTCACGTCAACGTCGCATTTACCTCCACGCTGAATTCTTATCGCCGGGTGAGCGATCACACGCTGAATGTTGCCGAGTCGTTGGCGGGTGTGAAATAGCTGTAGCGGCTGTCTTCTCGCGTGCCACTCTCTCACCAGCGGCACGACGACGGCGGTCGTCAAAGCGAAAAGCTGGAAAAGTCGCGAGTTCTGCCAAGGTGTTTTCACGACAAAAGGACACTATCTGGTGTCCGGCCGTTAAAGCTCTCCCTTCCTTGGTAGGGTTTCTGCCTTTTGCATGGGGTGGGTTTTGGCACGAAAACGGGATCACGCGTTGAGCGGACAAAAGGAGATGAGGGTTGAGGGGCAGGACGATTGCAAAGTCATGCGAGTACGTCTTCAAGTCTAAAGATTGGGTTATTAATGTGAGCCGCAACGCGCTGATTATTAATGTGAGCCGCAACGCGCTAGCGTCGGGTAGCAGAGGCAAAGCGTTCCCCAGCTGCTGCAGGAGGATTGCAAAGTCGATTTTTTGAACCGCCAAGGACGCCAAGGACGCCAAGAGCGCCAAGGGACAGAAGAGAGGAAGAGAGGAAGAGAGAGATAGGTACCAAAATAGTCATATTTCTCGATTTCCCTTCCATTTTATTTCCTTGGCGCTCTTGGCGGTTTTATGACTTTGCAGTTCGCCTGCCAGATGCTGGCCCGCGGCTAGCGCCGTGCGACTCACACTTTGCAATCGTCCTGGGTTGAGGGCCTGGGCAGAGGGCTTTTTTCGGTTGTCAAAGAACTTCTGCATCGAAGTGCGGTTTTGATTGTTGCATGAGAAGGTGTTGAAAGCGAGCATTTTTTTTGACCACCTGTGAAGCGCAGGGATCCATAAGAAGCGTTGAAGTGAGGCACCTACTAGTTCCGGCAAACCACGCTACAATGGGAGGGGACGCTCACGCGGTTGTACGCGGATCTTGGTGGAATTTCAATTCGGAGGCGTTTTTATGGCGGTTACAACGGCGGTGTTGCGTGAGCTTCATCGTATTCACGGGCAGCTCAGCAATCTGCACGATCGGCTTGCGCGCGGCCCTCGCCAAGTCAAAGCCCGTGAAGGACAGGTTTCTGGGCAGCAAGCGGTTTTGACTGAAGCTCAGGAAACGGTGAAGCAGACGAAAATGGCTTCTGATAAGAAACAGCTCGACCTGAAGTCGGGCGAGATGAAGATCGAGGATCTGAAGGCGAAGCTCAACGGCTGCAGCAGTAACAAGGAGTATCAATCGCTGCTGGAGCAGATTTCTGCTTCGGAGATGGCGGGCAGTGTGCTTGCCGACGAAATTCTTGAAACCATGGAAAAAATCGATCAGTTGGAGGCGCATGTCGCTGAAGTGGAAAAGACTCTTGAGTTGGCGAACAACGAATTGATCAAGTGTCGAGACAAGGTTACTTCGGAGTCGGAAGAGATACGTGCGGACCTCGGGCGGCTGGAGGGCGAATTGAAGGTCGCTGAGCAAGACTTGCCGGCAGATCTGAAGGACGAGTACCGGCGGGTGATTCGTGGTAAAGGGGTCGACGGGATGGCCGAGGCGGATGGCCGGGTCTGCCAGGGCTGTGGTTTCCAGATTACGCTCAATATGCAGAACGATTTGTTGCTTTCCAAGCCGGTGTTTTGCAAATCGTGCGGCTGTTTGCTATACATTAGCGAGAGCTGAGTAAAATGATAGTAACCGTTCCCAATGATGAATGACGAAATCCGAATGACGAATATTACACGAGGTTTTTATGTCTGATCGCGTCCCGATGACACGCACCGGTTTTGACAAGCTCAAGGCCGACTTGAATGTGATGGAAAACGAGCAGATGCCCGTCATAGAAAAGCGAATCGCAGCTGCGCGCGCTGAAGGCGATCTTAGCGAAAACGCCGAGTACCATGGTGCTCGTGAGAGCCAGGGAATGTTGCAAGCGAAGATCAACATGCTTCGCGATAAACTCGCGCGAGCTGACATTGTCGATACTTCGAAGCTGCCCAAAGATCAGGTTGTGTTTGGAGTGACCGTCAAGGTGAAAGATCTTGACTTTGGAGGCGACGAAGAATTTACGCTCGTCGGAGCGGGCGACGAAGACTACGACGTAGGAAAAATTCTCATCACGAGCCCGCTGGCTCAGGGCCTGCTTGGCAAGAAGGTGGGCGAAAAGGCGGAGATCGAAGTCCCTGCGGGTATCAACCGATTTGAGATTTTAGAGCTTCGCTTTGATGAGTAAGGGAACCTCTTGAAATCCCTCATGCAGAAGGGGGATGGCCCAGCGCACAGCCCACCCCCGGCGAGGTGCCAAAGGTGGGGCGTTGCTGCTTTTCTTTACCCAACTCGGATTAGAGCGGTTATCTTTTGTGTGTTACGCAGGTTGAGCCGGCTTGGGTTATTCGGGCTCGGGGACGAGCCGGCTCGCTGTGGAATGCCCATGTGGGAATCGCTCTAGACTTCAAAGGTCGCAGAACGAGATGCGAAACGGCGTGTGCGGCGCGACAACACGCAGGGGATTCCGGCAATGGACAAGAGGAGAAACGAAGCGGGCTCTGGAATCACAATCGTCTGTAACGAGTAACCTGACCCCGCTAGTATATCATTGACCTCTGAGCGGTAAAACGGAACGAAGGTGTCAAAGTTCGCAGGCGTACCGTCGTCGAACGTACCGATTGCCCAATGAATTCCGGCCAATCCCAGCTGGGAGCCAACTCGAATGAATGTCGGGTACCCCGAGTCGCTTCCTTCAAACCTCGATTCGTCGGGCGAGAATCCAGTCGCGGGATCATAATCGTAAGCGGCTACAAAGCCAATGTTTCCACTGACATTGATATTGCGGAAATTGTTCGCTGAGCCGGATAGTAGACGCTCCTCCCCGTCTAGTTCGTTTCGCCCGACGCGATGCTGTTTGCCGTAAGGCAAGAGCTCGGCGTTGTCAAATTCGCTCAGCGACGCATAGTCGAGAGTTGGGTAGAAAGCGATCTTATCTGAGGCAGGAATCGCCTCCGTGAGCGTGCCTACCAGAAGATCGGTTTCCGTACCCGGGAAAGATGGATCGACCACAGCAGCCGTGGTCGAAATCGTGTAGGTCTTAATTTCGTCATCTTGGTTAACGAACGTGACGGTACCCGAAGGAGGGAAATGTCTTGACGCTAGGAAATGAATTGGCGAGATCATCGTCAGTGGTCGGTTTGACCCACCGATTTCTATGCCGACGCCTGAGAGGTCGGAACCCGCAAGAAAAAAGTCCGGATTGGAGACGGGGCTGCCTTCGAAGCCGCCTGACGAAAATCGGTCGTGCCGAGCGGACGAATAGCCATCGATGATGGTTGCTTCACTCGTTGTGGCAAGAACCATTGTGCCCAGAACGACCGCGAATCGAGCGTTCGAAAGGAAACGCCGCGAGAGAAAACCTGTCTGAATTGTCGTGGTCACAGTGTTCTCGTTTCTGTTGTGAATAAGTTTACGCTATCAAAAATCATTTCAGCGATGTGTCGCTGCGTATTAGGAAATCTTTAGAGCCAATAGCTGGTTTGGTATCGAGTCTGAACCGACTTAACTATTCGTGCTATTCGTATGATTCGTGGTTGGTTGTTTTTAGTTTGAGCCGCAAATAATCGGCTCGGTGAATTACGACGGGTGCTTCCCCAGG
>JAADIN010000276.1 GCA_013151315.1 Planctomycetota bacterium
ACAAACCGAGAGTTATCCGTTACAATCGGGAGAGAAATCCGCCCTTGCTTCCTGGTGCACTGCTTGTCATGTCCACTCCTGCTAACGACGACCTTCCGCTCCGCGAGAGCGAACAGAAATATCGTCGACTGGTCGAAGGGCTGGCCGGCGACTACCTTTTCTATACGCTCGATCCCGACGGGCGAATCACCTACGTCAGCCCTTCCGTTGAGCAGATGCTAGGCGTACCCCCCGATTCCGTGATTGGTACCAATTGGCGCGACCGAGTAGGTCAACACTCGGCCGGTCGCGAACAAGCAGAACGTGCCGAAGCCGAAGCGGCTCAAGGGAAAAGTTTTCATCAATTTACGGTCGAGCTTCTCCACAACGACGGCGCTACCCGACTGATTGAAGTGCAACAGCGCGCATTGTTTGGAACCGACGGCAAGTACCTTGCTATGGAAGGAATTGCCAAAGATATCACCGACTTAAAACATGCCGCCGATAGGATTCGCAAAAAGGAGGCTCAGCTGGCCCACGTTTCGCGATTGGCAACGATGGGGGCCTTAGTGGCCGGTATTGCTCACGAGGTACACCAACCCCTACACGCGGCGAAAACTTTTGCCGAGGCGGCTCGCCGGAATCTCGAAGCGGGACACCCTGAGGGAGTCGTCACGGCGATCGACTGCACCAAAGAAATTTCCGAAGCGATCACTCGTACGGCGAAAATCATCCGCCACCTGCGCGCGTTTACCAGTGCCAAACCGGCAGAGCTGGAACTGCTGGATATCAACCACGTGGTGCAGGAGGCCGCCGAAATCATTGCTTACGATACTCGCCGAGCAGGCGTCCGCGTTCGTTTCGAATTGGCGGAGGAGCTGTTGCCCGTTCAAGGAGACCGCATGCAACTTGAACAGGCCTGTGTGAATTTGCTGATCAACGCCCAAGAAGCGATGGACCAGACGCCCATCGAGCAACGCGAGGTCTTCGTTTCCACACGAAGCAACGGTCAAGAAGTCGAGATCTCTTTCCGAGACAGGGGGTGTGGCGTAGAACCCGGCGATCAGGCTAAAATGTTTGATGCCTTTTATTCGACCAAACCGAATGGGATGGGAATGGGACTCTCACTTTGCAAGAGCATCGCGGAGTCGCACGGAGGCCACGTTCAAGCCCGACCGCATGACGGCCCGGGAATGACTTTTGCATTCTCGTTGCCTATCTCGAAATCGACGTTGAAGAAGCCTTTGCCATGAGTGATGATTCAAAAAAAGACAACGCAAAGATCTATGTCGTCGACGACGATCAGCAGTCGCGAAAGGCCGTACTCACCTTGGTGAAAACCATGGGAGTCCCTGCCGAGAGTTTTGCCTCGGCCGAAGAATTCCTGGAGGCCTACGATGATCATCGCCCCGCTTGTCTGGTGACCGACGTGCGCATGCTTGGCATGAGCGGCTTGGAATTGCAGGAGCGACTTCACGAGCTGGGAATCACGATCTCGGTGGTCGTGCTGACCGCCTTCGCGAGCACGCATACCACGGTTCGCGCGATGCGAAATGGCGCCCTAACGCTGATGGAAAAACCGTGTGACGACGACGAGCTTTGGGACGCGATTCGCATGGGCCTCGCTGCGGACCTTCAAAACTGGGAATCCGATCAACATCGTTCGGAGGTGCAGCAGCGCATCGACTCGCTTACGCCCAAAGAACGCCAAGTGCTCGAGTGCATCGTCGCAGGCGACGCGAACAAGGTGGTCGCTCGCAAACTGGATGTCAGCGTCCGCACGATCGAGAATCACCGCCATAAGGTTTTTCAAAAGATGGAAGCCGACTCCCTGGCAGAACTAGTGCGGATGGCTCTCGAGAGTGGGCAATAGGCAGCCCCGCTCTCCCTTCCGAATTCCGCAATCCGAATTCCGCATTCCCTTGCGGCTCCCCGCACGCCACGCTCGGCAATTGCGGATACCCCGCCTCAGAGTGGCCTCTAGGATAAAAGTGTCCCAGCGAGCCGGCTCGTCCCCGAGCCCGAGAAAGCGTGGGCGGAGACACCACGGCTTGCCCACGGCATTTATCCTAATTTTTTCGCTATTCTTTTCAGGAGCAGAACCATGACTGAGAAAAAGACACTCCTCAAGCCGGTGGTTTACGTTGTTGACGACGATCCGCAAGCCTGCCGAGATGTGGCCGAGTTAGTCCATAGTTTTGGGTACGAAGTTCGAATGTTTGAATCGCCTGTCGACTTCCTTGAAACGGTGGACGACTGCCGATCTGGCTGCGTAGTTCTCGACATGCGTCTCCCCGGTTTGGATGGCATGGAAGTTCATCAGCGGCTGCTGCAAAGGGGCATTGCCTTGCCAGTGATCGTGCTGACGGCCTACGCCGACACGCCGATGACCGTTCGTTCTCTGCGGAATGGCGCGATCACGGTGTTAGACAAACCCTTCCGAGATGATGAACTGTGGAACTATGTCCAGGAGGCACTGCTTAAGAGTGAAAAAGAGCACCATCGTCGGCAACATCAATCGTCTCTGGAGGGCCGACTAAAAAAGCTGGCACCGCAAGATCGAGCTGTGCTGCAGCTCATGCTGCAGGGAAAGAAGAACCGTTCGATTGCCAAGCAATTAGACGTCAGCCTGCGGACGGTCGAAAATCGGCGTCGACGCGTTTTCGAGATTATGCGGGCTAATTCGGTCGCGCAATTGACACGAATGGTAGTGGAATACGAGCACAACCTGATGCCGATCACCGACCCGCACGACTCGTGGCTAGCTTTGCCGTTCGAGCGAATGGCCTGCTGATTGGAGCGAGCCGGCTCGTCCCCGAGCCCGGGGCCCCGTCGCCACCCTCGAAAACACCGTGGGCGGGGACGCCACGGCTCGCAGAGCCTCTTTACAGGAGCCTTGCGTCGAATTTCCGTTCCGCTACAATGGGGCACTCATTGTAATCCCCCTCCCGGTGTTCCCGAGACGATTGAAACGAATGTTCGGAAAACGAAAAACCACGACGAAGAAGATTCCCAAGAAGGATCCCGTTTGTGTTGATGGCGTCCGTCCACGTCCCATGTTTGTGGACTACAAAGACCTTGATCTTTTGGGCAAACTGACCAATCGACATGGGAAGATTGTCAGCCGACGCAAGACGGGCTGTGCCGCGTCGAGCCAACATGCAGTCTCCCGCGCGATCAAGAGGGCCCGATTCATGGCGCTGCTTCCCTATGAAGGAAACTGAGGCCTGACTTTACGCCATGCCTTTTCGCACAACACGACTCGTCGAATTCCATGATACGGATATGGCGGGTATCATGCACTTTGCTGCATTCTATCGGTACATGGCCTCGGCCGAGCATGAGCTGTTTCGTTCGCTTGGAATGAGCCTATGTCCTCTCGACGAAAGGGGTTCTCGCGACGATCAGTCGTTGACTTTTCCGCGTGTCTCGGCTTCCTGCGACTTCAAGTCTCCCGCCCGTTGCGAGGAGGTGCTCGATATTGAGGTGAGGCTGGTGAAGCTCGGCAAAAAGAGCCTGACGTTTCATTTCGAATTTACGCATGAAGGCCGTGAGGTTGCCTCGGGCCAAATGACCAGCGTTTGTTGTCATGTGAATCCGAGCGAGCCACTCAAATCGGTGTCAATCCCTGCCGAGATGGTTGAGAAGTTACAGCCCTTCTTGACTTAGGGCTTTGACCATCGAACCAACCCTCCCCTATCTCGTTGATCTCACATTACAACTCGCCTCGGGACTTGAACATCTTGAGATATCTGAGCGAGAGCGTCAGCGGAATTTTTTCTTGTCGCGACAGCTTTCCGACGGTGGCTTTCCTGGTCGCGAGGGGGGCAGCGACTTGTATTACACCGCGTTTGCTTTGCGTGGGATTGCCCTGCTGGGTGAGCCAGATTCAGATTTCGCAAACCGGGCAGCCGACTATTTGCGTGAGCAAACCGCAACCCCAGCCAGCGCCATCGATACAATCTCGTTGATTTTTGCAGCCAGTTTGCTCGAAACTTGGGCGGGAGTTTGCGTTTTCTCAGCTGCCTCTGTCGATTGGAGGCAAACGACGGTCGAGTCTTTCGAGCAATTACGGCGTCCCGATGGGGGCTATGCCAAGACCCTTGAAGGCCATGCCAGCAGCACTTACCAGACTTTTTTAGTTGCCCTCGCGTATCAGCTACTAGAAAAATCGTTGCCCGATCCGCAGCGGGCAGGCGAGTTTATTTTGGGGCAAGCACGCGAGGGGGGAGGGTTTGTTGAGATCGGCGTCATGCGCCGCAGCGGCACCAATCCGACGGCTGCGGCCATCGGCACCCTGCGGGTGCTTCAATCCCAGACGAGACAGGAATTGCTTACGCCGGCAATCAAGAAAAATGTCGCTCGTTTTCTTGTACGATTGGTGAACGACGAAGGCGGCTATCGGGCCAACACCCAAATACTGCTTGCCGATCTGTTAAGCACCTACACGGCATTGCAGACGCTTCGCGATGTGGGATATTGGGATCAAATCGATGCCGAGGCCGTATTGCGATTTGTCAGGTCTTTGCAAGACGCGGCAGGCGGCTTTCGCGCTGCGGCTTGGGATGACACGGTCGACGTTGAGTACTCTTTTTACGGAATGGCCTCGCTTGGTTTGCTGTTGGCCGGGACCAGGGACGGTCCGGCTCGCTAGCCACTTACCTTTGCCTCTAACTCCTAGCCTCCTCCATGCTTTCTGCTCAAAACATTTCGAAATCGTATCCCTCGACTACCGGGGCGTTGCTGAATGTCTTGGCCGAGGTTTCACTTTCGCTCTCTGCTGGTGAGAATGTTGCGATCATGGGGCCCAGCGGTTCAGGAAAAAGCACCCTGCTTTCGATTCTTGGCACGCTTGAATACCCTACTTCGGGCCAAGTTCTGATCGATGGCATCGATCCTTTTCAATTGGCGGAGCCTGAACTGGCGGCGTTTCGGAGCCGACAAATTGGCTTCGTCTTTCAAGACCACCACCTCTTGCCCCAATGTACGGTGCTAGAGAATGTGCTGATCCCATTTCTTGCGGATGGCAAAGCGGGTCCTGAAGAGGTAGCCCATGCTAGCGGATTACTCGAACGCGTTGGTTTGGCCGAACGTAGCCTTCATCGGCCGGCCCAGCTCTCAGGCGGAGAACGGCAGCGCGTTGCTCTGGCTCGAGCGCTGGTTCGCAATCCGCAAGTGCTGCTGGCGGATGAGCCTACCGGCAATCTCGACAGCGCGACTGCCGAGTCGATCGCCCAGCTGCTGCTTGAACTGCAACAGGAGACCGCCGCCGTGCTAATTGTAGTCACCCACAGCACTCAGCTCGCGCAAAAATTGCAGAATCGATTGGTAATCGAGCAAGGCCGTCTCCGCGTGGCCGACGGCTAGCTTATTGATGTGAGCCGCAACGCGCTAGCGTCGGGTTTTTCGCACGGGTTTCTGGCATGGGGCACCCGACGCTAGCGCGTTGCGGCTCAGTAGTCGTACCAGATGCCGAAGCCGACTTTCTGCTCGCTATCGTTAAAGAACGAGAATTGATCGTTCTTTCCGTTGTAGTACTCAACGCCCGTACGCAACATGCCGCTTGAAGCGGAGCCTCGCCAAGCCCAGCCTGCTTGAAGGACGACGTTTCCTCCGAAGTCGACCTCTTCACGCAGATGGCCGTTTATCGCGGCAAAAGGTTTCCCCCGCGGTCCGGTTGCTCCGTTGGGGGCGTAGTCGATGCCAAACTGAAATTCCCACGACTCCGAGATGTCGGAATAGAAGGCGTACCCTGCTTCGCCGTACACTCTCCATAATTCCCGTGGCGAAAGCGAGATTCCCAAGAGAAGTACGTCGCGGCTGAAGTTCAGCCGAGGGAAGCCGGGATTTTTTAGCAAAAATTCGTCGCCAAGATGCGAACTCAGATGATAGTAGCCAAACTTGACTTGGTAGAAAGCGTTGCCCCAAGTCACGGGAATGCCAAAGCGAAAATCCGAAGCCATGACATCGTTGTTTTCGTCTTGATCAAGCCGCACCAAGCCGGCTCCCTCGATGCCGAGCTGCCAACCGACTGGGCGACCGTTGTGCTCGCCTCCGTAGCGCAAGAGGCCCACTTGTCCGCCCAAGGTAATATCCCAGATGTTGCCTTCGCCTTGCTCGTTATTCCAAACCGAACGGAAACGGGATTCTTTGGCGCTTGCCAGGTAGGGCCGATAAATGAGCCCTTTTGGCATCAGTATCCATTGGGGGTTCCTCCATTGGGGGTTCGCGCGGCTACGGCGAAGGGACTCGTTGGCCTGCTCGAAGTTCTGGTAGCTCCCCTGCCCTTCGCGATCTGGCCCGAGAAAAAGGATATCGGCCAACCCCGACTGCATTTCTGCCGAACTTGCAACGCCCGTTGACCCTGCGCGGTACGCCCATGCAGGCCGCTGGGCAGCGAATGCGGCAAGGCTGACCAGCAAAGCGGTTCGTAAAAAGCGACGCATCGGGGTCATGGCAGTTCAACAAAGGTGCAAAACGGCTGCGCAGGGAACAAGAGGCCGTATGCTTTATCTCATCGACATCATTGAGCAGACAACCAAAATCGGAATGCTCGAAAGAACTAGCCATTTGTGGGGAAGAACATCAACCAGTAGAGCCAGGAAAGATATTCGGATTGGCTATGATAGCACCGATCGATCGTATTGTGAGACTGCTCGGGCTGAGTCGAGGCTAACGATTGTCTCCAAAACGGCCAACCTATCTGATGAGATGAGGGGAATAATCTCGATGCTAGGGAAAGGGCAAGTCGCCGCTCATACAGATCTCCACTCTCCTCAAGCCAAGAAAATAGTAACGATGTCTATTTGCCGATTGAATTACGTTGCGGTGGTGTTGGTCTGTTTGACGGTCGGGACTGCGGAAGGCCAGTCGCGGGGAAGATGGCGATTGCCGAGCACGCCCGCCCAGTTCTTTGGCTACGGGCACGGCCCCGGTCACCACGCCCCGATGGTTCGTATGCCTTGCTGCACTCCCATGTCGGTTCAGCGACTCGAATTTGTCCGTCCTCAGGTCGGCCATGGGTACTGCGGAGTTGGCTGTGCCGATCAGCCATACTACGGTGGCAGGAGCATGGAGCAGCCTATGCAAAGCTGGCCAACGAACACCTCGCAAAATCTTTTTTCTGCTCCGACCCAACCGATTACTCCCATGGCCCCTCAGCCAGATCCTGCCGACACGCCGGACGAGCCGAGGGCTGGCGAGCTTTTGCCGGTTCCTGAAAACTAGAGTCGCTTACGAAATGCTGTGCCCGTGTGACACGCTTGGAAAGTCGAGAAATTGCAATCTCTTGGCTTTGTGCCGCCTCGTCATTCCGAAAGTTACTCTACGATGCCGCATGTGGTAAAAACGATAGTCATTGGTGCCGCGATCGCGTTGGTTGCAGGCTGGCTTTGGCGACGATGGCGAACTGCCCAGCAGCAAGCGAAGCGGCAACTCGCCATGCTGCAATTCGAAGAATTGCTTGACGACTTGCAGCTCGAATTTCTCTCCGCGGCCGCAGCAACCGGCAAACCGCGTGGTTTGCGCTGGAAGCAATGTGATCTTGGCGAAACAAGATTGTTTGCCACCGATCGTGCCAACGGCGAATTGATCGCACTGGCAGGAGCCACGATCAGCTTCGAAGCCATCGCCGGGGGCGACATGGAAGAGGTCGAAGCGGTCGGCAACCTGCGATTTGCAACGGCAATTTTTGTCCATCGCCAAGAAAAATGGACCACCGACGGGCGAGTGGTTTTTAATTTGGAGCCGACCCAAGCCTTGGAGCGATTTCAGGAAAGTTTGGAACAACAGATTCCGTAGCGAGCCGGCTCGTCCCCGAGCCCGGCCCCATCACTGAAGAAGGCAACGCTACTTTACTCTTCCAGCAGCTTCCGCAGCATGGCTTGCGCCTTAACCGTTGATAATAAGTGCTACGAACTGCGAAACAGAAATAATGGTGGTGGTGCCAAATTTCTTAGCTTCCTCAAAATCATGATCCCCAGTGACCAAATAATCAACCTCGGCAGACAAAGCGCAAGCGAGAAATTTGGCATCCTTGGGATCTCTTGGGAAATCAACCTGCTGCGATACCACAACGAGAACAGTCAGTTCGTCAATGAGATCGAGCCACTGCTGAACCATCTCTTCCGAAAGACCAAACTTCGGACGATGGATTACCTTTTGGTATTCGTCCAGGATTTCTCGAGAGACTAGCCATTCTATATCTGGATGCTCTGCGACATAGCGGATTACGTCAGCTGGCTTACGTCCTCTGAGGATCGCCGAGACGACGACATTCGTGTCCAGAATGACTTTCATTGCCCGTTCCGAGAAGCGGCTATCTCAGCGGCAATTTCTTCTTCAGAGATTTCTTCGAGCTGAGGCAGTGAGTGGGTCTCTTGAAGCAGTTGCTTCATGCGCTCGGCGACCTCCAACCCTCGTTCGCCTTGAGGACGGACGATGACCTCCACGCAGTCACCAGGCTGGACCGGGACGTTGTTCAAAACGATCTGATTCGGATCAGCGACCGTGATAACAGTGCGGTACGACTGCATCGTTTTGGCTCCTGAATTGGGCAATAAGCTCTTTTGCTATTGTACCCGCAGGCGGGCCTTCCGTCTTTAGCTTTTTGCTCGCTTCGATCCTTTTTCCTGTCTGAAGTTGCTCGGTTATTCTTCCAACAGCTTCCGCAGTACGGTTTGCAAAATGCCACCGTTGCGGTAGTAATCGAGCTCCACGGGCGTGTCGATCCGCACGGTCGTCGAAAAATCTTTGGTGCTTCTCGGCAGCAGTAGCCGTGACCGTCAGCTTTTGTAGCGGCTTGAGGTCGTCGTCGAGTCCGTTGATCTCAAACGTCTCTTCGCCTGTGAGACCCAGCGATTGCCAAGTTGCGCCGGCTTCGAATTCCAACGGCAACACGCCCATCATTACCAAATTGCTGCGGTGGATTCGCTCGTAACTTGCGGCGATCACCGCTTTGACGCCGAGCAAAAAGGTGCCCTTCGCGGCCCAGTCGCGGCTGCTGCCCGTGCCGTACTCCGCGCCGGCGAGAACCACGAGCGGCACCTCTTCTTCCTTGTACTTCATCGCGGCGTCGTAGATCGACATCGCCTCGCCCTCGGGTAAATGCCGAGTGACGCCGCCTTCGGTGCCGGGGGCGAGCCGGTTGCGAATGCGGATATTCGCAAACGTGCCGCGGGTCATCACGCGGTCGTTGCCCCGGCGGCTGCCGTAGCTGTTGAAATCGCGAGCAGCGTTTTGCAAAAACTTGCCAGCCGGGCTGTCGGAGGCAATCGCGCCGGCGGGCGAAATATGGTCGGTCGTCGTCGAGTCGCCCAGCAATGCCAAGCAGCGTGCGCCGGTGATCGGCCGAATCGGATCAACTTCTCGTTTCAAATCCAACAAGAACGGTGGTTCCTGGATGTAAGTGCTTTGGTCATTCCAGTCATAAAGTTCGCCGCCGGTAAGCTCGATCGCATTCCATTTTTCGTTCTGTTTCCAGACGTTGCCGTATTGTTTCTGAAACATCTCGGGCAGCACACAGGCGTCGACCACGTTTTTGACTTCCTCATGCGTCGGCCAAATATCCGCAAGCATCACCGCCTCGCCGCTTGCGGTTTCGCCGAGCGGCTCGGTCGTAAATATCGGTGGTCCCCGCCAAGGCATAGGCGACCACCAACGGCGGGCTGGCGAGATAGTTGGCTTTCACATACGGATTGATCCGCCCTTCAAAGTTGCGATTGCCCGACAGCACGCCCGAGACAATCAGGTCGGCCGACTGTACCGCTTGAGAAACCGACTCGGGTAGCGGACCGCTGTTGCCGATGCAGGTCGTGCATCCATAACCGACGGTTTGAAAACCGAGGGTATCGAGATCTTTGTCGAGCCCCGATTTTTCGAGATAGTCGGTCACGACACGCGAGCCAGGTGCAAGGCTCGTTTTTACGTGCGAGGGAACCTGCAACCCCTTCTCGACGGCTTTCTTCGCCACAAGTCCTGCGGCAACCATCACCGAGGGATTACTCGTGTTGGTGCAACTGGTGATCGCCGCAATCGCGACTGCCCCGTGAGTGATCGTCGACGAGTTGCCGTTGTCTTCGATTTTTGCCGATTTGCCGAGCGTCGCGTCATCGAGCGCAAACCCTTGCGGCCCGACCGGGGCTCGTAGCGAATCGTGGAACGACTGCTTCATTTGCGAGAGCGCCACGCGATCTTGCGGACGTTTTGGCCCCGCAAGACACGGCTCGACCGAACCCAAGTCGAACTCAACCACTTTGGTGAACGACGGGGCGGGCGAGGCCTCGGTGCGAAAGAGGCCTTGCTCTTTCGTGTACCGTTCGACCAATTGGACTTCGGCCTCGGTGCGGCCGGTGCGGCGGAGATACGCCAGCGTTTCGGAATCGATCGGAAAGAAGCCCATCGTCGCGCCGTACTCGGGCGACATGTTGGCAATCGTTGCCCGATCGGCAAGCGACATGTTCGAGACGCCGTCGCCGAAGAACTCGACAAACTTGCCGATTGCGCAAAATTTCGGTGACCGTTAGCACCATATCGGTTGCCGTGGCTCCGGCAGGCAGACGACCGGTGAGCTTCATGCCGACGACCTCAGGCATGAGCATGTAAATCGGTTGCCCGAGCATGATGCCTTCCGCTTCGATACCGCCAACGCCCCAACCGACGACGCCAAGCCCATCAATCATTGTCGTGTGGCTATCGGTGCCGACGAGCGAGTCGGGAATGGCCACCGGGCCGGCGTGATCTTCACGCAGGAAGACACACTTGGCCAGATATTCAAGATTCACCTGATGGACGATGCCCGTGCCGGGCGGCACGACGCGAAAATTATCGAACGCTTCTTGCCCCCAACGGAGAAATTCGTAACGCTCGCGATTGCGGATGAACTCGAGCTCGATGTTCAGATCGAGCGCATCGCCGGAGGCGAAATGATCGACTTGCACCGAGTGGTCAATCACCAGATCAGCCGGCACGAGCGGATTGATTTTGTTCGGGTCGCCGCCGAGTCGCTCCATAGCGCTGCGCATTGCGGCGAGGTCGACGACTGCCGGAACACCGGTGAAATCTTGGAGTACCACGCGGGCCGGTTTGAATGGGATCTCGACTGCCGTGGCCGGGGACGACACAGCTCGCCAGCCGGCGAGATTTTTTACGTCTTCTTCACTGACCACATAGCCATCGCAATTTCGTAGGCACGACTCGAGCAAGATGCGAATCGAAAAAGGGAGCGTGTCGATCTTGGCAAGCCCTGCGTCTTCGAGTTTAGACAATCGATAGATACCCGCTTTGCCCTCGCCGGTATCAAAAGTGTCGCGGGCTTCGAAGGGGTCGATTTTTAATGAGGGGGCTGGCATGGTTCTTTTTCCTGAATAATCAACGAATAAACGGTATTTGCAGCGTGCGAACCCCAGTAAGGGGTGGACGAGCCGATCATTTTAGCCCGTTTCCATCGGCTTGTCTGCGGGGGCATTTACCGATCGAGGCGTCCCCTTGCTTGTGTCAACTCTGCCAAAATGGTCAGGCGATTTTCGCTGCGACCGTGGTTAGAGTGAATGCCGAATTGCCATGTGCTGCGTGACAGATCGGCTGGGCTTTTTCTTGACAGGGTCTTGATGGACGAAAATTGTGTTTTTTGCAAATGTGGGCCCGTGGATCGCCGACCCGTGCCGACCGTGTTCGGCGCGGCGACCGTGTGTTGCGATTGCTTGCCGAAATATCGTGAGCAACTGCGGCAGGCGATTGGTCAGCTTCGAGGGTTGGGGGGGGACTCCGGCGATCTGTCAGATCGCGGCTATTCGCTGTCAGATCGCGGCTGACTGCTACGCTGCCTTGCGCTGGATGGCGGCGGGTACAGATTGGCCCGGTTGTTGAATCGGAATAATCTGCCTGAGCTTCTCGCGAATGAACTCGTTCGGCTCGTCCAGCACCTCGGTCAGTTGACTCAAATCGTAGAGAACTTCGAGCAGTGGACGTGTTTTACTCTCGGCGACCATGATCTTGGAATGTCGGGTTCGAGAGTGCTCCTCTTGATCGCTATAAAGCTCTTCGTAGAGCTTTTCTCCTGGCCGAAGCCCGGTGACTTCGATTTCGATGTCGTCGCCGGCGCGTAGGCCGGAAAGCCGAATCATATCCTTGGCCAAATCCAGAATTCGTACCGGCTCGCCCATGTCGAGTACGAAGACTTCGCCACCGCGGCCCATAGCACCAGCTTGAATGACCAACTGCGCTGCTTCGGGAATCAACATGAAGTAGCGGATCATCTCGGGATGCGTCACGGTGACCGGCCCCCCGCGAGCGATTTGCTCTCGGAAGATGGGCACCACGCTTCCTGCCGAGTCGAGCACATTTCCGAATCGCACGGTCACGAGTCG
>JAADIN010000088.1 GCA_013151315.1 Planctomycetota bacterium
CGCTACGGATCATGAAGGTCTTCTTCGACACCAATGTCTATGTTGCCGAAGCCTTGTTAGGGGGCGCAGCCGAGCGAATCGTGGCCGCCACGTTAGAAGCCCGATGGCGAATTTTCTCCAGTGACTACGTGCTCGACGAGACCGAGCGCGTGCTCAGTGAGAAACTGGATTTCTCTCGTCGATTCGGACGCATGACTCGGCAGCGTGCCCGTCGCCGTGCAACACTTATTGCTCCCAGAGCGTCTCGACATCGCGTTCCCCACGATCCGGCCGACAGTCCGGTACTCGGCGCGGCACTCGATGCTGGAGTCGACCTCTCTTGGTAACGAACGACACCCACTTGCTGGCACTGAATCCTTATGAAAGTGTAGAAATCATCTCCATGGCCCAGTATTTCAATCTTTTGGTCGATGAGGGGCACCTCGTCTCCTAACCCAAGATTTCGGTAGGAAGCAGCACAGGAAACCACGCATCGATTGTAAGTAACTCAGATTGAAAAAAAGTTGCCCGCGAAACACGCGAAAGGACGCGAAAGTTAGTGTTATGCAGGAACATTTGACGGGAATGCTTTGGTGTGAGCAAACCAAAGAATTCGTTGACAAGAACTCTTGGTTTTCGCGTGTTTCGCGGGCATGTTTTTTGCTGGTGTTTTCACTTTGAGTAAGTAAGAGGAACAGAACCGTGCTAGCATCAAATTTTCGGTTTTTGCGCTGGGCTATGTCAGCAGTTCTTCTGCTGCCGATCGTTGCTCTCGGGGCAGGCAACGCGGTCGCTCAGTTGGGCTCCGATTCGACTCCTTCGCTGGCCTATTTCCGCGGCATCGAAGAACTCTACGAAGGCGACTACCGAGACGCCGAGCGAATCTTTCGTCGCGAAGCAAACACCTCGATCAAAATTGGCGTCAACAATCGCTGGATCGACGCGATCTGTTATCACGCCATGTGGGGCGAGGTGCTCTATCACCAGGGTCGCTTGGGTCCGGCACTCGATCAATTCGATCATGCGTGTGCCATGTTCCTGCAGTATCCCCAATGGATGCTTCGGGTAAGTTTTCAGCAACAGCCCCGCGTCGACACCAACCGCTTGCGACGCCAAAAGCTAACCTGGGGAGTAAGCGAAAGGCAGTTTACGCTCGGAAATTTCGCTACGCAAATGCGCATTGCCCAAGGAGATCTTCAAAGCGGCGCTCGGGCAGCACAGCGCGGGGGCGTTATCCAGGCCGCCCAATATTGGAGGATCAATGTCATCGAAGTCGTTCGCGCGACGGCTCTCGCAATCCGCAGGCGAAACGAATTGCTAGGGCCGTTGGCGGCTCACGATCAGATCTCGCGTGAGATGGTAAGCGCACTTTCTCGCGGCGGAGCTCCCCCCAACCATTGGTCGAATGCCTGGATTCAATTGCAGCTAGGCCTAGCCAAGGCGGGTCGTGGGAAATACGACGCGGCGCTCAAACACCTCGCAAGGTCCGAGCGAATCCAAGGCCGATTCGATCATCCGCTCACCGGCCTTGCCCTTTTGGAGCAGGGTCGGATCCACATGGAAAAAGGAAACACAAGCCAAGCGGCCCAGTTGCTTGCCGAAGCCAGCTACTCGGCCTTTTACTACGAAGATTCGAACGTCGTCGACGATGCGTTTCGTTATGGGTCTGCTAATCGATTAGCAGGCGGAATCGAAAGCGTGAGCCCCGCGCTCAGCCCGGCCGCCGCCTGGGCGCGGCGTGAACGGCTGGACCACATTTTCGCCCGTCTCAGCTTCGCAATGACCGAAGAGCTTTTCACGGTCGGGAACTGGGACGAAGCTTCGGCGACATTGCAAAAAGGTCAATCGCGGTTACGCGATGCGAAGTCGGGCTTGCTGGGGAATTGGTCGCAATACTTGTCCGCTCGGTTGCAGTATCAGCAAGGTCGTGATTCTGCGCCGACGGCACTCGCCCAAGCAATCGCAGGGCAAATTCCGATGTCGCCGAGGAATTTCCAGATTGGACTCGCCAACCTTCGGTTTGACCAACAACAACTTAGCGCCCGGTCGGTCGTCGACGTCTATCAATCGCTGCTCGCCGATCCGACGCCTGCCGATTGGGTCTACCGCCCCCTGGAAACGATCGCGGTGCTCAAGACTCCGCACAGCGCCGCCTTCGACCGTTGGCTCGCCGCATTGATGTCTCGCAAAGACGCGAGTACGGCGCTAGAAGTGACCGACTTGGCGAAGCGCCGACGCTATCATGGGGCGCTCGCCTGGGGAGGGCGGCTCGCCGCCTTGCGAGATGCGATCGAGGCACCTGCCTCGACGCTTAACCCCCAGACCATGGTTCGGCGAAATGATTTGCTGACGAAGTATCCCTTCTACGCCCAAGAAATGAAATCGGGGCAACAGTTGCAAGCTTCGTTGCAGGCGAAGTGGATTGAAGGACTCGACAAACATGCCCAACGCGATTTGACCAAGTTGTGGCGAGACTGGTCGGCAAGCCTCGGGCGACGCGAGGAGATGCTGAGGCTTATCGGTTTGGAGCGCGTTGCTGCGGATCCTGTCTTTCCCCCAGTACAAACGACGGCCGAACTGCAAGCCCAACTGCGTCCCGGGCAGGCCGTGGTAGTTTTTCATAACACCTCGGGAGGCTTGCTGGGATTTTTGGTGACAGCCAAGGGGTCGACGCATTGGAATTGTGGGCCCATGGGGCGGCTGAACAAGCCGCTCAATGACTTTCTGCGTTCGCTGGGCAACTACGACGCGAACCACGACATGACTCCCAAAGAACTGCAGTCGACCGACTGGCATGCCCCTGGTGAAAAACTGTTTCATGCACTCTTTGATGGTTCGTCACTCGATCTCGAGTCGACCGAGGAGTTGATAGTCGTGCCCGATGGCATCGTTTGGTATGTCCCCTTGGCGGCGTTGCCCTTCAAGAGGGAAGACCGGAGGGTGCCGCTGATTTCGTTGTCAGCGCTGCGGGTGGTTCCAACGCTGGGCCTGGCGCTGGGGAGCGAGGTCCCTTGGCGGCGGGTGCAACGGTCGGGCTTCGCAGGCAGAGAAATCGTTCCAGGCGACACCGACGAGCAGCAAGACGAGGCTTTGGCATCGTTGCGAGCTGCGGTTCCCAATCCGATGGACGTGCCCTCGCCTGCTCCGATCCCGACACCGCAAATCGTGCCGCTACTAGAAACGCTGATTGTACTCAATCCGATCGACCTCGATCCTACGCGGCCATTGGCTTGGTCGCCCGTGGGCGGGGGGCGTTCGTCAAAAAAAAGTACGCTGAGCGATTGGCTGACTTTGCCACAGTTTGGGCCACAGCGCGTATTGCTGCCTGCGGTGCATACGATTGCGGAGCGCGGAGGCCGCGGCTCGAAGCGTCGCCCTTCGCAAGCCGTGCCAGGGCATGAACTTTTTCTGGCAAGCTGTGCGATGATGTCGACCGGAGCCCAAACCATTTTGCTAAGCCGCTGGAGTGTGGGAGGGCAATCGACGCTCGATATCGTTCGCGAGTTTGTGCAAGAATTGCCTCACACAACCGCCGCCGACGCCTGGCAGCGAAGTGTGCTGGTGGCAATGGAGATGCCCATTGATCCAGATGCCGAGACGCGCGTGAAAGCAAGACCCAACGACCCGCCGCTCACGGCCGCGCATCCTTTTTTCTGGAGTGGCTACCTGTTGATCGACGCCGGGGCACCTGCGGAAGAGGCCGAGCCTTGAGTGGGGTGGCGCCTAAGCTGCTGCTTCCGAAAACTTGACAAACCTAGGCTGTGGGCCATATTGCAATGGCACCATTGCAAAACGGGCACCCTCGGGGGTTCTGCTCTGGTCGTGGACGGCACGGTTTGCTACTTGTTTCCGCCTCTCTTACCGCTAGGAAACCCTCATGAGCCAATCGATTCGCCTTTCCAGCTACGGCATCCAAGTCAGCAACGTCCATCGCAACGCCTCGCCGGCGAGGCTGTATGAAGATGGCATACTCAAAGATGGCAGCACGATTGTCGCCAGCGGGGCAATCGCCACCGACTCGGCTACCAAAAAGGGCCGTAGCCCAAAAGACAAGCGGGTCGTCGAAGAGGCTTCGAGCAAGGACGACATCTGGTGGGGTAACGTCAACATTCCGCTCTCGGAAAATTCGTTCGCCAAGAACAAGCAAATCGCGATCGACTATCTCAACACGTGCGAACCGTTGTACGTCGTCGATGGATTTGGCGGTTGGGATCCTGATTCGCGTATCAAGGTTCGGGTCCTCTGCTCCCGACCGTATCATGCTCTGTTCATGCACAACATGCTCATTCGCCCCACGGCCGAGGAACTGGCCTCGTTCGGCGAGCCCGACTATGTCATTTTCAACGCAGGCGAGCAGCAGGCAGACCCTCGCGTCGAGGGCGTCGAGTCGAAGACAAGCGTGGCGCTGAATTTTGCCTCGGGCGAGATTGTCCTGCTCGGTACGCAATACGCGGGTGAAATGAAAAAAGCCGTTTTTACGGTGATGAACTACTTGATGCCCAAGGCGGGCGTCGGCAGCATGCACTGCTCGGCAAACGAGGGGCCGGGCGGCGACGTTTCGCTGTTCTTTGGCCTCTCGGGCACCGGCAAAACAACCCTCTCGGCCGATCCCGAGCGGGCGCTCATTGGCGACGACGAGCACTGCTGGAACGACCGGGGCGTCTTCAACATCGAAGGCGGTTGCTACGCCAAGTGCATCGATCTTACCCAAGAAAAAGAGCCCGAAATTTTCCGAGCGATTCGCTTCGGGACGGTTTTGGAAAACATCGTGCTCGACGAAGAGACGCGCGCGGTCGACTACTCCGACAAGTCGAAGACCGAAAACACACGGGCCAGCTACCCGATCGAGTTCATCGACCATGCCAAGATCCCCTGCGTTGGCGGGCATCCTAGCAACGTGGTGTTTCTTACCTGCGATGCCTTCGCCGTCCTCCCGCCGGTGAGCAAGCTGACGCCCGAACAGGCGATGTACTATTTCATTAGCGGCTACACCGCCAAGGTGGCCGGCACCGAAGTCGGCGTCACCGAGCCGGAAGCAACGTTCAGCGCTTGTTTCGGCGGCCCCTTTCTTGTTTGGCACCCGGCCAAGTATGCCGAGTTGCTGGCCGAAAAAATTCGTCAACACGGCTCCGATGTCTGGCTGGTCAACACGGGCTGGAGCGGCGGAGCCTACGGCACGGGCGCTCGCATGAGCCTGAAATATACTCGAGCGATCATCCATGCCATCCACGACGGTTCGCTCGCCAAATCAGGCACCGAGACCGAACCTATTTTTGGTTTGGAAGTGCCGACCGAGTGTGCCGGCGTACCGAGCAAAATTCTGATCCCAAAAAACACTTGGTCCGATGGAAATGCTTTCGACGCCACCGCCGCCAAATTGGCGGGGCTTTTCGTCGAAAACTTCAAAAAGTTCGAGGACGACGCCTCGAAGGCAATCAAAAATGCAGGGCCGAGGGTTGCCGCCGGGGCTGGGGCCTAAGGCGGGTGGCAGTTGAAAATTTACCTGAAATACTAGCACGACGCGCAAGCGAGTGAGCCTTTTCCACTTGCTAGAACTCACTCGCTTGCGCGTCGTGCTAGTAAGTTCCCCTCTGGCGATCGTCTTATTGATCGCTGCGCAGCCTGCGATTGCGGCACAGCAAAGTCGGCATAACCGCACCAGAAGCAACGGTTCGACCCATCGGCTGTCTCTTGGGGGCGGTCTTCTCGCGCAAAGTTTTTGACTCGCGGCAGGGCTATTCTAGGCTTGCATAAACGATTCTCTCCGAACCGATCCTTACCCGAAGAAAATATCTCCATGAGCCCCTCGATCTTCAGCAGCGAACGACTTACCGCGATTGTCAGCACCATGGTGGCTACTGCGATTTTAGCCGCCGGAGTCACGGCCCATCAATCGCTTGCTCCGCTGGACGAGCTAGAACGGCTAGAATCGGACCTCCAATTCCAGCTCGACTGGGCATTTCGACACGACGCCAAAGAGCGATCGCAGCGGATAACCAAACTCGAAGAGACGATCGAAGCTTGGCATGCATCGCCTCGTTCGCAAGAAGATCGAAAGCTCCTCACCTCGTGGCTATCGGAATCGACGGTCCGTTCGATGCCAGGTACCACAAAGCCTTTGCCGGAGGTTCCCGAGTTTGGAAAACCGCCAGTCGTCGCACTTGCACAACCTAAAGAAAGTAAAATTGAACAAGCAGAGCCGATCGAAAACGAAGCGATGCAGTTGACCGAATTGGCCGACCTCCGAGCGACTCCTGCAAACCATGTCGCCCTAGTAACCAACCCGGAGCCCTCCCGGGCAAGCGAAAAACCCGTGAGAATCAACCTCACGGAACTGGCTGCCCGGATTGCCGGCTACCATGAGGGCCTCGATCAAATCGAGACCACTCTCCTCTTGGCCAATTCACCTGATCTCGATTTCCTTAAAAAACTCGAGCTTCTGGAAGAACAGGCGAAAAATCTTGACGATTTAACGCGAGATTTTCGCTTTGTCAATCTCTACCATGAGTCGCTTACGGAAAAAGAACGAGGGCACATGAATGCTCCCCGTTCGGCCAACGCCACGCTGGTTGAGATCGAACGACTGCTCCGTCGTAACGAGCGCCAACAGGATGGCGATTTTTTAGGATCCTTCGACCCGATCCAGCGCAAGCGAATCGAAAATCTCCGCCAGCAGTTGGCAACGACCTTCGGTCGCATGAAATAACCTCGGGTCGCAAAGAATCACTGGACGATTGCAAAGTGTGAATGTGAGCCGCAACGCGCTAGCGTCGGGTAGTAAAGGCAAAGCGTTACCCAGCTGCTACCCGACGCTAGCGCGTTGCGGCTCACACTTTGCAATCCTCCTGCAAAGAACCAGAGGAACCTTGCCAGCAAGCAGGTGCCGTCCTACACTGAGCGCTCGTCGCGGCAAGCTCCGGTTCTCTGCGCGGGTGTAGTTCAATGGTAGAACGAAAGCTTCCCAAGCTTTAGGCGAGGGTTCGATTCCCTTCACCCGCTCTTCTTTCTCGAGGAAACGGGCGCTTTGCTTTTTGCGTTGCGAGGAGGGATTGTAGCGTCGCACAAGGGCATCGGCTCGCCCGACTCGCCCAGGACTTCTGCCAAAGTCGTCGAGCGAAACGCATTTTCGACTTCTGCCATCGCGTTGTCGAGCCGACGGTGCAACGGGCAAAGCGTTGCGGCATGGGTTTTGAGATCGAGCGGGCACGTCTGGATGCGTTGAATCGGATCGACGGCGTTGACGACGTCGAGAATCGTAAGGCTCGCAGGCGAGGAAACGAGCGAAACTCCCCCGCCAATGCCACGCTGCGATTTCACGATCCCCGCCTTCACCAGACTCTGCAACACTTTGGAGAGATAGGCTGCCGGCACCTGAGTGACTGCGGCCACCTGTTGGGTGGTACAGCTTTGCGGCGATTCGCCGGCCAGATGGACGACCGCACGCAGGGCATACTCGACGGTTTGTGAGATCATGAACTGTTCAGTTGAAATTGGACCTTGACATCCGGTTTAGGCCAACCTACGCTTGCCAATGTCGGAGGTGTTTATCCAATTTTACTCTCTGGCCGCCTGCTCCGCGAGCGGTCAACTACCAATACGGGTGAGGACCAAACATGATGCAGCACATTGACGAATCGCGTCTGGAAAGCGATCTGGCCTATCGGTTTGAGTATCTGACCGGTTTTATGGAATTCACTGCCGAGGATATCGATGCCATCCACGGTGCGGCCGAATATTTGGCCCCGGTTGTGCCTCAGCTGGTCGACGCGATCTACGACAAGCTCTCTCAATACGACGCGACTTGGCGGCATTTTGTCCCCCGCCAGCATGGCTACGAGGGGTCGGTCGCGACCGATGTCGAGTCGCTCGACATGGACGACGAGGTGATCCAGTTTCGCAAACAACACCTGGGCCGCTACCTCACAACGCTCGTCACCAAGCCTTACGACGAAAAGATGGTCGGCTATCTCGACATGGTCGGAGCGATGCACACGCCGGGCACGGGGAGTGCCAAGATCGACGTACCGTTGGTGCAGATGAACGCCCTGATGGGTTTTGTCTCCGACGCACTCCTGGCAACGATCCTAGGCTTGGGCTTAACCGCGGAGCTTCAAACTCGCACACTCCGCGCATTCAACAAGCTGCTTTGGCTTCAAAATGACCTGATCAATCGCCACTATGCTGGGTAGGTGGGCAGTTCCGTGTTCGCTTTTTTAGTGCTGGGGTGAGTGCAAGCAGGCTTAGAGCCTATCTCACTTGCATGTTCCGCAGCGAGCCGGCTCGTCCTCGAGCCCGGATGTCACAAACGGCTCACTTGAGCGGAACACGTAAAAGAGAGCACGGGCTAATTCCGTCGTTCACGGCCCCGTCGTTTTATGTCTTCGACATCAAGGACATCGTACTCCCCTCGCTCAAATTTCTCGATTGCACTGTCGAGCTGGTCGTATTCACTTTGCCGGTGTTCCAGCATATCGAGGGCGGCCTGTAAAACTTCGTTGGGTTCTTTGAACAGACCCGTAGTAACATGGGCTTCGATCCGATGCTGCATTGCTTGAGTAATTTCTATCATGAGATTTGGCCTTCCGGAAAAATTACACCACGAAAAGTTGTTTCTGATGAACCCAATTTGCCGATCACATCATGCAAACCAAACCGATTCAAGCCAAATCAGAAAAAACCCTGGGCAGCTTGCGCCACCCAGGGTTTTCGTTTTTTCATCATAATCCCAGCCAGAGGCCGGGGCTAGCCGTTAATACATGTCATCCATGCCTGGGGCGGAAGCGCCCTTGGAGCCCTTCTTCGGGGCGTCGGCAATCAGTGCGTCGCTGGTGAGCAACAACGTCGCCACGCTGGCGGCGTGCTGCAAGGCGGTGCGGGTGACCTTGGTCGGGTCGATGACGCCGGCCTTGACGAGGTCTTCGTACTTGTCGGTCGCGGCGTTGTAGCCGTTGTTGCCT
>JAADIN010000049.1 GCA_013151315.1 Planctomycetota bacterium
CCGCGATACGCGGGACGGGACGGCCCGAACTTCGCAAACCGACATCGCTCGACGCGCTGGGATTTCCGAACGAGCGGTACGTCTGGCTATCCGACAGCTCGAACCACTCGGATTGTTGACCGTTGTGTATCGTGGCGGTCTGAATCGAGGGGCTTCGAGATATCGAATTGTACCACTCACAAAAGACTCACAGCGGAAGTGTGGTTCCGGTTAACTGCGGAACTTTTGATACCAACACTGAGGAACTCAGCTTCCGGTATCCCATAAGGGACCAGAAGGCGTCCGCCTTTTTGTTCCCTGACGGGAAGTCGGACGCAAAAGCAGAAGGGAGTAGCGCCATTATCACTACCAACCCCAGCACGCTGGCAGCCGCCGGTAGCACTGGACAACATGGAACCGAATATGTACCATTTAGTACATGCCTTCAAAACGAAAGAAGTACCGAACGATCACCGACACACTTCGGCGAGCTATTAACGACAGCGAATTGTCGTTTAAGGCGCTCGAACGTGAAACGGGCGTTGTGAGGCAGTCGCTAATGAAATTTGCCCGAGGCGAGCGAAGCCTGCGACTCGATATGGCCGACAAGCTGGCGAAGTTTTTCGGATTGGAAATCACAGATCGCAAAGGGAAATAGCCCATGGCTAGCATATCCAACGACCCTAACGGCCGCCGTCGATTGATGTTTACCAACGTCAACGGACGCCGGCAGACCGTGCGGCTGGGCAAGATGCCCAAGCGAACGGCCGAATCGGTCAAGGTCTACGTCGAGCACCTGCTGACGGCTCAACTGAGCAAACAGCCTATCGATGGCGAAACGGCCCGTTGGGTCGCTTCGCTTGATGACGTGTTGGCCGACAAGCTGGCGAAGGTCGGACTAATCCAACAGCGGGACTCGGCAACGCTTGCTCCCTTTGTCGATGGCTACATCGGGCAAGACGTGAAGCCGGGAACGGCAACGGTCTATGGCCATACGCGGCGATGCTTGGTCGCATTCTTCGGCGCAGATAAGCCGTTACGAGAATTTACACCGGGCGACGCCGACCAGTGGCGGCTTTTTTTGTTAGCCGAGGGGTTGTCAGAAAATACGACCCGCAGACGATGCGGTATTGCCAAGCAGTTTTTCACAACAGCCGTGCGGAAACAGTTCATTCCAGCCAACCCCTTCGAGGAATTGAAAGCCGCAACGATTACCAACCGTCGCCGCGATTACTTCGTGAGTCGAGAAGAGGCGGCCAAGGTGATCGAGGCTTGCCCCGATGCCCAGTGGCGGCTTTTGTTTACCTTGAGCCGCTACGGCGGCCTACGCTGCCCTTCCGAGCACTTGGCTATGCGTTGGGGCGATGTGGATTGGGAGCACGCCAGAGTGACCATACGAAGCGCCAAGACAGAACACCATGAAGGGGGTGAATGCCGGATGATTCCGCTGTTTCCTGAGTTGCGACCGTACTTGGAGGCAGTTTTCGACCAAGCCGAACCGGGAACAGAACACGTGATTACTCGTTACCGCCGTAGCAACGTGAATCTACGAACGCAATTGCTCAAGATCATTCGCCGGGCTGGGCTAGAAGCATGGCCGAAGTTATTCCACAATCTGCGAGCGACTCGGCAGACAGAGTTGGCCGAAGAGTACCCCGCACACGTCGTCTGTTCATGGCTCGGCAACACAAAGGGCGTAGCGATGAAGCACTACTTGCAGACAACCGAAGAGCATTTTCAAAAAGCGGCGCAAAATCCGACGCAGACGGTGCATGAAAACGATTGTCAGGCGACGACCGAAAAACAGCAAACCCCGCAAATGTCAGACTCTGACAATGCGGGGCAACTACTGAACATGCTTTCAGTGGGCGATACTGGATTCGAACCAGTGACCCCTAGCTTGTCGAGCTAGTGCTCTAACCAACTGAGCTAATCGCCCCTTCTGAAGGGGGAATGCAGATTTCGGAATGCGGAATTGCTTGATGCAGGCCGTTCGGCAGGCCAATATCTTGCCTTCCAAGGCAGTTTAGCAGTTGCCTGATCGGTCGGGTAGGGGCCCGTGCTAGCAGTGAAAAACTCGTTGAGGAAGCCAAATTAGCAGCTCTGCAGAATCCTGCTTGTCAAACTTTGCTTCTTTCGCTCTATTCTACCGCAACATGAATAGGAAGGAACCAACGCGGAAGGATCGGCAAGCCCCAACTCGTTATCCCCAGGCTCGTTATTTTAGTCTGGCCATGGGTGAGTTGGCGTTTTTCTTATTGGCATGGATGCTGGGCATCGTTGCTGCGCTCAACGGAGACCAGCCTCATTCCGGCCCCGACGATATTGCTGCGTCAGGTGGCTATTCTAATATGTCTGACGTACTCGATTGAGAATGGCTCGATTGAGAATGACTTCTTGAATTCGGATTGCGGAATTTTAAGACGTCGGCCTTCTTTCTCATTCCGCATTCTGTACTCCGCCTTCCGCATTGATTTGGTCTCGGCTATCGCTCGACCGTCGCTTTCGCAAGTACAACTTGATTGGGACTTCCTCGAAATTAAATTGCTCGCGTACGGAACTGAGCAAATACCGTTGATAAGGCTGAGAAAGGGCTCTGGGATTGTTGCAAAAGAGCACAATCGTCGGGGGCTGAATTCCTACTTGGGTGGCGTAGTAGACCTTCGGTCGGCGATTCTGGAAAAGTGGCGGAGGGGTACGCTGGATTGCGTCGCGAAGCAATCGGTTGAGTTGCCCCGTCGAGACACGTTGCCGCGACTGCTTGAACAACATTTGGCCGTGATTTAGTAGCGCCTTGACGTTCTTCCCCGTTTCGCCCGTGACAAAGGCGATCGGGGCGAATCGCATCGTCCGAAATTGGTCGTGCAAGTAACGAACCCATTTTTCCGTTGGCATCGATTTGGCCATCACGTCCCATTTATTGACCACCAGGACGCACGGTTTGTAGTTTTGGCTGATGTAATCGCAAAGCTGTTTGTCAACTTTGCTGATTCGTTGTGTCGCGTCGAGGAACAGGAAAACCACGTCGGCTCGGCGAATGCTACGCTGAGCCCGGTGAGTGCCATAGAAATCAATCGAAGCGCCCTGGCTCTGCCGCCGGCGGATTCCTGGCGTATCAATCGCTACGAAACTTTTGTCGTCCAACTCAAACCGGATGTCGACGCTGTCGCGGGTCGTGCCTGGCACTTCGCTCACAATCATCCGCTGAGCCTGTGCCAACGTGTTGCAGAAGGTACTCTTGCCGACGTTGCGTCGTCCGACAATGGCGACCTTCATTTCCGGCTCGGCGTCTGGCGCCTCTTCGCCGTCGACATCAGGAGGGGGCAGACGTTCGAGAATCATATTCAGCAGAACGCCCCGATTGCGGTTTTGCGTCGCGCTAACGGGAATAATTTTCCCCCGGCCCAGGCGGTAAAAATCGGATGCCTGATCGTCGAAGCTCGGGACGTCGGCCTTGTTCGCGATACAGATCACCGGGACATCCAGGTGTCGAAGTCGCTGGGCGACCTCTTCGTCTAAGGGGATGAGACCTTGCCGGACATCGACCACCAACAGGATCACCGAGGCCGAGTCGATGGCCGTTTGGATCTGCTCCTCAATGTGTTGCGTCAGGTTGTCTTCGTCTTGGTTGCCAATGCCCCCGGTATCGACCAGCTCGAAGAAGCGATCTTCGTGTTCCATCAGATAGTCGACCCGGTCGCGGGTCACGCCCGGACGGTCTTCCACAATTGCCAACCGCAGTCCTGACAGCCAGTTCAGCAGGCTGCTCTTGCCTACGTTGGGTCGGCCGACAATGACGACTTGGGGGACAGACATTGGGAGGGGCTGGGGGCTGGAGGCTAGGGGCGGTAGACTGGGAAAGCCTACCCAGTCTACTATCCCCAGCCTCAATTCTCAATGACGCAGATTCATAAGTCCGTCGTGCAACTGCTCGAAAGCCTGCATGCAGCTGGCGTCGAGCAGGTTAGCGCCGTTGGCCACGACGAAAGCCCCGCCCAGCCCGTAGATCCTCCGCCGGGGGTTCCTCCGGCGATCTGTCAGATCGCGGCTATTTCTGCGGATCCCTCCGACGATCCGTCAGATCACGGCGATTTCCCCTCGCTTGCGGTCATGCAGGCGGAGGTCGCTGCATGCACGCTTTGCCCGGAATTGGCCAGCGCTCGGACCCAGACGGTCTTTGGAGTTGGCAACCCGCAGGCTCGGCTTTGCTTTCTGGGCGAGGCACCCGGGGCTGATGAAGATCGCCAGGGCGAGCCGTTTGTCGGCCCTGCAGGGCAGCTTCTCAACAAGATTCTCGGGGCCTGCCGTTTGAGCCGCGAGGACGTTTACCTCCTCAACGTGCTCAAATGTCGGCCCCCAGAGAATCGCAATCCGGAGGCCGAAGAAGCTCAAAATTGCCGCCATTTTCTCGACCAGCAGTTGCAGCTTCTCAATCCCGAATTTATCTGCTGTTTGGGGGCCGTGGCGGCACAAAACCTGCTTGGAACGACCTCGGCGATCGGCCGCCTACGCGGTCGCCTCCACGACTATCGGGGGATACGAGTCGTCTGCACCTATCATCCAGCGTATCTATTGCGTAACCCAGCCGCGAAGAAGCATACCTGGGACGACATGAAACTGTTGATGCGCGAGATGGGAACTCCGGTCGACTGAATGCGGAATTCGGATTGCGGAATTCGGAAGGATTTTTCATTCTGCACTCAATCGACCTTGCCGGTTGTAACGATCGTGATTCAACGATTTCCTAAACCGCTGGTATTCAAGCCTTAAAACTGTTTCCAGGCGGGCCGCGGCTTGATAGAGTCGAACTGTAGAGCAAAAGTCACAGTAATTCTGAATTCTGAATTCCGCATTCCAAATTCCGCATTCCCATGTCTCCCCAAAAATTTCCCATGTCTGACCAAGTCGAACACTTGCTCCGCAATGCCCAATTGCGCGACGCGCTGGAACCTCTCTACGACGAGTCGATCGGTCGTGTGAATGTGGAATTGATGTCCACAACCAGCGAAAACGAGTTTTTAGAATCGATGCTCCAGTGGGAACGAGCTCCCATCTTGCCGATTTGCGATTGGTTTCGTCCCAAGCTGCAGTTGGAGCACCCCGATACCTTGGACGAGCAGCAGCTTCTCATCGCACTTCACCACGCGATCGAAAAACTGTTCTCGAAGCGAATCGTGTTGGACTTCACCGACCATCTTACGGATCGCCAACTCTATTGCCTCCTCTATCGCGATATTTTGCCGACCCACGAGAAGTTGCTTCCGCGTACCAATAGCTATTTACATTGGGACTGCGCGAACACCAGTGGCGACCCCGATACCTGGCTCCGTTATTACGCCAGCGAAGCGGATCGCAACGCTTGGCGGGAAGAGACTGAGGGATATTTGCCGCCGGTCGAAGCCCCGCCGTACCAGCGCGAGCTACCGCAGGCACCGATGTGATGGAATTCGGATTGCGGAGTTCGGATTGCGGAATTAAAAATTATTCCCGCAATCAGATAAGTTCTGGCCACAGCGAGTCGCTTACCAGCAAGCCTTCTCGTGTGAGACGCACGACGCGTCCGTCGTCGGCAAGCATTCCCAATTCGACGAATCGTCCGATTGACGGTCCGGCAAGCTGATCGAGGTCGATGCCCGACCTTTCGCGAAAATCGAGACGCTCGACGCCTTGCAGTCGGCGAAGGCCGAAGACTAGCAATTCGCGAGCCCGCTGCTGCGGGTCAAGACATTCCCGCTCGGCCACGGGCGACTTCCCCGCTAACACTCGCTTGAGATAAGTCGTCGTGCTCTGGTGATTGGTCTCTCGCACTCCGCCAACGTAGCGAGCGGCACCAGGCCCTGCGGCAAAGTAACTCTCGCCCGACCAATACGTTTCGTTATGTCGGCTACGCTCCCCCGGCTTGGCAAAGTTGGAGACTTCGTAGTGCTCGAAGCCCGCAGCGCTGAGGCGGTCGATCGCGGCCAGATACATCGCCCGCTCTAGCTCTTCCGGGGCAGCGGAGAGATTGCCCCCTTGAAGCCGGCCCCAGAATGTCGTCCCTTTCTCGAAGGTCAGCCCGTAAGTCGAAATATGCTCAGGCTCCAGCCGTAAGGCTTCGTCGAGATCGGTTTGCCACTCGTCGAGCGATTCGTCGGGAGCTGCAAATAGGAGATCGAGCGACACTCGCATTCCCACTTCGCGAGCCAGCCGTACCGATTCGCATATCTCGTCTGCCCGATGATCCCGTTCGAGCCGTTTTAATTTCTCTTGGCGAAAGGACTGGGCTCCCAGGCTGAGTCGATTGACGCCGAAGCGCGAGAGCACTTCAAGGCGATCCTGGTCGAGATCGCCTGGATTCGCTTCGACGGTCCATTCGTACTCCTGGGCGAGCGGGTGCCAACGCAACACGAGCTCGCAAAGCCGTTCGAGTTGGGCCGGTGTGAGAGAGGTCGGCGTCCCACCGCCAAAATAGAGCGTCTCCACTTCCTGCGGCACTTCGAGACTGCGAAGTTCGATTTCTATAGCACTGAGAAATGGCTCGACAAGATCGTCTCGCCCCGCGACGACTGCAAAGTTGCAATAACCGCAGCGATGAACGCAAAACGGAATGTGGACATACGCACTGCGTGGTTGAGCCAATCGTGATGAAAAGAGGGCCATATTCCAACAAGCATAGCAAAAGTCACGCATTCGCGCCGTCTGCCAAGGCGAACCAACCTGCTATACTCTCGCATGATCTCTCCATGCGAACGTTAGGTCTCCTAGTCGTTACGAAAGCGGTGATAGCCATGACAGGGGTTGCCGACAGTGCCGAGCGTCAGATTACCCACGGCACGACGTTTCACCACGAATTGGACAATAACGACAATTTTTCGTCCGACGATCGGTTTTTGGTTTTTGATACTCGTCCCGATGCGGGGGGCATCGGGGCCTCGACACGGATCGCCAAGGTCGAGATCGTGACCGGCAAGATGACAACACTCTATGAGACCGAGCAGCCCTTGGAGTTCGGTCCCGGCGTGGGGGCGGCGTCCTACAGTCACGTGCGAGATGAAGTGATCTTTATTCACGGGCCCTTTCATCCCACAGGTCCAGAAAACGGGTACGAGCAGTTTCGTCGTGTTGGCGTGATCGTCGCGGGTGATGGAAGCGGCGATTCGCGCCTCGCCGATGCACGAGACGTTCAGCCACCTTTTACGGTTGGCGCGCTGCGCGGCGGAACCCATCGGCACGAATTCTCTGGCGACGGCAAGTGGGTCGGGTTTACGTACAACGATGCGGTGGTTCGTGAGTACCTCAACTTGCGTACCCTCGGCGTCACCCGCTTGGGGAACCCCCAAACAGCGCCCAACAGCAAGCAGTTCCCAGGCACCGCCGACGGTTTTTCAGCGCTAGTCGTAATCGTCGTGCCAAAACCCCAACCAGGAACTGACGCGATTGATCGCGCAGCCGGCGACAGTTGGGTCGGACGCAACGGCTACCCACGCCAAAATGGAACCCGCCAATTGGCCCGCGCGTTTATCGGCACCACCCGAGACCTATCAGGCAAGGCAGTCGACGAGCTCTACCTTGTCGACATTCCCGACGACATCACGCAGCCCGGCCCGCTCGGCCCGCTCGAAGGAACCGCCACAAAACTCCCCATGCCGCCTGCGGGTGCCGTGCAGCGCCGGCTTACACATTCAGCGAGCCGCATCCACCCGGGCTGCGAAGGGATCGTTCGCGCTTCCCACGATGGCACACAGATTGCCTTTTTGATGAAAGACGATCAAGGCGACTCGCAGGTGTTTTTAATTTCTCCGCAGGGCGGCGAACCTCGGCAAGCCACGTTTATCAAGGGCGGCGTCGATACGGGCGTTCGGTGGCATCCCAGCGGCAATGCCATTGTCAACGTAGCCGGCACGCGCATTATGATCACCAACGTCGAGCCTGGTCCGACGTTTGGCAAAAGCCGAACCCTCGTCGACCGAGCTCCCCTGCCCTTCGCCCTGGTTTGGAGCCACGATGGAAAAACGATCGCTTACAATCGGCGAGTAAACGCTGACGGTCGCGAGACGACGCAGGTCTTTGTGATCGACTATCGTGAAGTGGAATGAGATGAGCTGAGGATTTTTCTTGTGACGTTAGAAACCCTGCTCCCCTACCAAAACGTTCCCGAGCTACTCGACACGATCGCTAGAGGATACCAAGCGTGAGTTCGACTCACTTTGCCGAGAGATCTTTAATGCGGATCTGCTTCCACGTCACATCAAACGGCCCTTGGCCTGCGCTGATGGAGTGGACTTGCAAGCCAATAAAACCCTTCGGGTGAGAATTAAAAATCTCTTCGTCGGTAAGATCCCCGATCGACTCGCCATTGATCCAGGTTTGAATGCGCGGGCCCTGGGCAACAATTCGAAAGTGGTTCCACTGGCCGTCACGAAAATGCTTGTGCGGGGTGCGTTGATCTTCAGGCGTCAGCCAACCCCGCCCTGTTGATTCGCCATACACATAGCCCGCCTCGGCCCCTGCTGCCCCACCCGCTTCAATCTCGACTTGCGGTCCGTTGACGGCGCCAAATTTTCCGGCAGTCTCGTCTTCGGAAGAAACTTCTTCGGTAGTTGAGCGGATTTGCACGCCTGAATTCAGTTCGTTGTGTACGCGTACGAAAAACTCAAGCTCGAAGTCGCCATACCGTTTTTCACTGCAGAGAAATGAATTGGGGCTCCCTTCGCTCGTCTTGCCGACGATCGTGCCCTCGACCACCTGATAGGTCGCGGTACCGTTTTTCTGAATCCAACCGTTGAGTGTCTTGCCGTCAAAAAGGTCTTGCCAGCAGGCTTCTTGCTCTGCATGGAGAGGAGCCACGGTGGCGCTGAAAATCAACAGCGTTGCCAAAGTAAAAAAAAGAATTGGAAATAACCGAAGTGAAATCATTGTTTTTCCTGGCAGGTAGTTTGGTATTCGGGAAGTGCTTAGGCAAATGAACACTTAACAAATTCAAATGACAAAAAACTCCAGTCGAGCAAGATTTAACGAGTAGTAATACGCGCGGCGTCTTCGACGAATTGCAGCATTAGCCGAAGGGCCTCGTTTACAGAATCGTCCTCGAGTGGATCAGTCATTTTCGTACATCATCCTTTCACGTGGCATGACTTTCCGCTCGCTTATCATTCGGTTTCGGTCGCCTCGATCTGCATGGGGTACGACCAATACGTGATCCTCGGTGGAAGTGCCTATCGTGATGTACCTATCCTCGTTGCCGGAATGCTGGATCGCAGACGTTATCGATAACGGATCAGCACGGGTCGTAGCGGCTTCTGCGAACGACACTCGGTGCTTCTTAAAGTTCACAGCCGCTTTGCGGGACTCCCACTCAAATTCCATTTCAACGCAGATCGCTCCACGGTTCTGGTACAACGAAGTTACTTGCCATGGTACAATAAAGATCAGTTAAAGTCCATTGTCGGCGTTTTATAGCATCGCTTTCACAACTGTCCGGTTAAATATTTTGAAAACAGATCGAATCAGCTTGCTGATAACGACTTACGACAAATAATGAGCGCGCACGACTTGAAC
>JAADIN010000029.1 GCA_013151315.1 Planctomycetota bacterium
AATTCGCGAGCAATAATCTCTACGTAGCGGCCAACACGAATCACATGTTTTCCTGTTTCGTTATCGCGATATTCGGCAGCCCTCGCGAGGCAGAGAACCACTTCTTGCTGCGCATGTTGTAGTTCTAAGGTTCGCTGATGTACCTTTTGTTCAAGGTGGTCTTGATACGACTTCATCAGCAATGCGTTGTGGACACGTGGAATCAAGTCCTGCGCATCGAGCGGTTTAGTCAGAAAGTCGGTCGCTCCGAGTTCCAACGCCTGAATCTTCATTTCGCGGTCTGTCGAGGCGGTTAGAATCAGGATTGGTAGGTGGGCAAAGTTAGGGTCAGCTCGGATGGTTTCAAGAAGGTCCAGTCCGCTAACCTGTGGCATCATAATATCCAGCAGAAGAAGATCTGGGGGATCTCGATAGAAAGTCGACAAGGCTTGTGTTGAATCAGTTTCCGTGATGAATCGTTTGTAGCCGACCGTGCCCAGATGGGCACAGGCAAGCTTAATATTCAGCGCAACATCATCGATAACCATGATTTTATAATCGCTGGCTTGGCGATGGCACTCAGATCCTGATGCGGTGATGGGGAGCAAATGCTCGTTAGATGGCGAAGCAGGCACTGCCACCTTGGCGCCGGCCATAGGGTTCGAGAGTTCAGCGGTGGTTGATAGACTCATGCGTGACTCGGGTGTCTCTGAGTAGCTCTGCTTATTCAGCCCAAAGGAAAAGCCATGTACTAGATAGCTTAAGTGCAGCTTGCCGTGGCTCTTGGAGGGAAGTCGATACGATCGGCAATTGCTTCTAGTTGCCGTAATAGGGTGAATACATCATCAAGGCGATTCTCGTGAGAGATCGCTTCCAAGCGTCTTGCCGGTTCTGTGAATTCATCGAAACCAGCGCTGCCAGCTGTTCCTGCCAGCTGGTGCGATATTCTTTGGAGCCCTTTCATATCTTTGGATTCAGCTGCACCTCGCAGATTTTGCAACACCTCTTTTAAAAAATCGTCAAAGTCTTGGACGATTTCAAGAAAAACGGCGTCCTGGGTTGGCAGGGTCGAAGTGATTCTGTTTTCTAACACCGTGCGATCGAGAGCAATTTTGTGCGTGCCACCTTTGCTATCTATTTTGCAATGCCAATGGGCGATCTTGTCGATGAGGTCGTCGGCAACAATCGGTTTGGAAAGGTAGTCATTGCATCCTGCATCGAGACATTTTTCCATATCGCCCTTCATCGTATGAGCGGTTAGCGCGAGGACCGGCGTTTCAATACCCAGGTTTCGAAGCGTGCTTACAGCAGTATAGCCATCCATCACCGGCATTTGCATGTCGAGCAGAATAAGGTCATAGTCGTTTACGGTTGCTAAACGGACACCGATTTTTCCATTGCTTGCGGTGTCGATTTTATCCACGCCAGCTTGGGTTAGAAGTGCGACAATCAGTTTCTGGTTTATCTCCCCATCTTCGACAAGCAGAATGCGAATCGCAGATAAGTCTTGGCCAGAGACAGCCATCTCTGCAGGGTCCTTGCGACTGGCGATTCCGTCGCTAGGTGGGGAATCAAGCATCTCGACCTCGGCGAGCGACCCGACGCGAATTGTTGCAGTGAAAGTGCTTCCCAAACCGAGTTGACTTTCCGCGACAAGACTTCCGCCTAAGGCGCAGGCCAATCGTCGACTGATCGGCAACCCAAGTCCCGTTCCGCCAAACCGCCGCGTGACCGAATTGTCTGCCTGCGTAAAAGGGGAAAATACGGTTTCTATCTTGTCTTCTGGAATGCCAAAGCCGGTATCTATGACATCAATTCGTAGTAGGTGTTCGGCCTTTTCGTCCCGCTCAAGTTCGGCAATAATTCGCACGCTTCCTGCATCAGTGAATTTAATTGCGTTGCCGACTAGATTCATCAACATCTGACGTAATCGAGTTGGGTCTGTCCGAATCGTCTTTGGCAGAGGGCCGATCCACCGGAAATCGAGCCCCAATCCTTTCTCTTTCGCAAAGACTCGCGTTAGGCTCACGACTTCTGACAGCATGGCATGGGGTGAACATTCAGAATATTCCAGTTCAAGTTTGTCTGATTCTATTTTGGACAGATCGAGGATGTCGTTGATTAGAGTGAGTAAGTGCTTGCCACTTACTTGAACGCTGGAAAGATAGTCCATGCGTTCGGCTTTACTGAGCACCCCGTCTTGCTTTATAAGCAGGTCGGTAAATCCCAATATGCCGTTAAGCGGCGTCCGAATCTCGTGGCTCATGTTCGCCAGAAACTGGCTCTTCGCGCGATTGCTTGATTCAGCTGTGAGGCGCGCCTCATGGAGATGTTCCCTGGTTTCTTCCAATTCGCTGATAATTTCAGCGGAGTGGACGATCGCATCCGCTTGATGTCTACTCAGGACAGCAGCTTCTTGAGCGTGCTGAGCTAGGTAAGCACGAACGTCGTTCAATGCATTGTTTAGCTCCGAAGCATCTGGGACTTCGAGAGCGTCGACGCATTTTTGCAGTCGGTCAATTTGTTCACCAAGAACAGTCATGTGCTATTCGACCTCGGAAATCTTCTTCCGTATTACAGCGACGAGTCGCTCATTTGAATCCTCTAAACGTATTAATTCGTGCCCGGTCTTATTGCACCACGATTCCACATCCAGACAAAAAGCTGGGTCGTCAGCAGTGGCTGTGAATTCCTCTCCCGCATCAAGTTCTTTTATGAGCTTGGCTAGTTGGACAATAGGCATTGGGCATTTGAGCCCGGTGAGGTCAATTTTTCGCTCAGTGATCATGCGTATCTCCTCGTTAAATAAACATAGTGGTATTAGAGGAAGAGGATTGCTCAACCAAATTGGCCACACCACAATATCCCATGCCGGGATAGTCGATTAACTCCTCAGCTTGTATCCCCATCAACGACATTGACATCTGGCAGATATTGATTCCGACTCCAAGTTCTTTGGCAGTCTCAATCAGTTCCGGGAGACTGGCAACATTTTTCTTCGCCATCTCACGGGTCATTAGCTGTCTGCCTACTCCCAGCATTTCGAGCTTGGAAAGCTTTCGTTTGCCGAGGCCACCCGGTAGTAAGCACCCAAACATGCGTTCGACAATGCTCTTCCCCTTGGCCTGTGGGCCACTTTTTTTCAATGCAGCCGCGCCCCAGAATGTGAAGAACATCGAAACTCGCATCCCGCACGCCGCTGCTCCAGTCGCGATTACGAAAGCAGCGAGGAGCTTGTCTAGTTCCCCACTAAAAACCACCATACTCAACGCGTTGACATCGGCTGTGTTCTTCTGTTTCTTTTCTAATTCCTCGATGCGCTGCTCCATCGTGGCGATGGTCTCAGGTGAGACGGTTTCGATTTCCAATGCCATCGTGTTGCTCGCTTTCGTTGACAGTAATCGCCGGCGACGAATGATAGAATCTTGAAAAATCTCTGGTGGTAGCTGCAGCAAGCGTTGTGTCAAACCATCGCGGCTCTATCGTTCCTAGAGCAGCAAAGGACGTTGCATGTAAACTTCCCAGCAGGGAAATCTAGCTTGTGAATGGGGATTTGTTGCAATTCCCTAGCCGAAATCCCTTTTTTGGGGCACTTCGACAGAAAACCGCAGGTAAATCGAGGAGGAATTGGCGAAATGACGGTTGAGACCAACCGCGGGCATGTAACGTCTGAATGGACAACACTTCAGCCACATGTAAGTTGATTCACCATCGGCAGGTCTCCTTTCCCCGTCTAGGCTCGGCTGAGCAACAAACAAGCCGGGGGAATTTTCAGTTTTTTGAAGGAATTCCGGACTTGGTCTCCGGTGAGGCCGAATTCTCGCAAATGCTCGCCAGACAGGCCCCTCGGGTTGCTCCTCATTCATCAGCAATATCTTTGCTAGCAATTCGATTTTTGCCACAACCTGTTGTATGATAGCACCTTAGGAAAAACACAATTCGCGATTGACGGATCGGCCGAGCACGGTATGATCATCCTCTTCGATTACCCCATGTGTTGTGGGTCGATGGGCGTCTTCCACAACATATGGTATTTTCATTCGAAAACTCCTCGTTTTTAACGAGTCAAGGTCCTACGGACCCAAAATATAGTGCTTTGTCATTCTTCAGGAGCGACAAATCGTCAAAGCACTCGTGCAGTCGGCCTCGGAAACAGGTCGATCGAGGTTGTAGTTTACCTGCACATACGTACATTGGAATGGATGCCCCCGTTATCCGAAAACACGTTACGCGACAACAGGAGGTCACGCTGTGTCTATAGCTGCCGAAGTCAAGATGTCTAATTCCCCCACCAACGATTCCGCTGCCAACGACTCAACTGCCAAGGGGCCCGAAGCGGCAAAGAAGTTTCATGGGCGTCTGAAATACGACGCGGCCTTCTGCCCAACCGATCTGGACGATCCCTTCGACACGGTCAGTTGGGATATCCGCAGTGCGGCGATCAAAGGCGAGGATGGCGAGGTGCTGTTCGAGCAGACCAACTGCGAGGTGCCGACCACCTGGAGCCAGTTGGCGACCAACGTCATTTGCAGCAAATACTTCTATGGCGAAGTGGGCACAGAAGAACGCGAGTACAGTGTGCGCCAGCTCGTTCATCGTGTGACCCGGACAATTGCCGACTGGGGACTCGAGGATGGCTACTTCGCGAGCAACGACGATGGCGAGCGGTTCTATCGCGACCTAGCGTGGCTCTGCCTGCATCAGCATGGGGCGTTCAATTCGCCCGTCTGGTTCAACGTCGGATTGTTTCACCAGTACGGCGTGAAGGGCGACAAATGCAATTGGCGTTGGGATCCAATCACCCAGGACGTCATGCAGCCCGAAAATCCCTACGAGTTTCCGCAGGGCAGCGCCTGTTTTATTCAGCACGTCGAAGACAACATGGAAGACATCATGGAGCTCGCCCGCAGCGAGGCCATGTTGTTCAAGTTCGGCTCGGGCACCGGGACCGATCTTTCGACGCTTCGTTCGCACCGCGAAAAACTTTCTGGTGGCGGCAACCCGAGCGGTCCGTTGTCGTTCATGCGGGTGTACGACCAAATCGCCGCCGTCGTCAAATCGGGCGGCAAGACCCGTCGTGCAGCCAAAATGCAATCGCTCAAAGTTTGGCATCCCGATGTCATGGAGTTTATCGAATGCAAGTGGAAAGAAGAGAAAAAAGCGCATGTGCTGATCCAGAAGGGTGGCTACGAGTCCAACTTCAACGGCGAAGCCTACAGCTCGATCATGTTCCAGAATGCGAACCTTTCGGTGCGCCTAACCGACGACTTCATGCAAGCGGTCGAGAAGAACGAAAAATGGACCACCCGCTGGGTGACCGACAGCAAGACCGAGGGCCCCACTTATCAGGCACGCGACGTGATGAATCGGATGGCCGAGTGTGCTTGGCACTGTGGCGACCCGGGCGTGCAGTACGACACGACGATCAACCACTGGCACACGTGCCCCAATAGTGGCCGTATCAATGCCAGTAATCCATGCAGCGAGTACATGTTCCTCGACGATACGGCATGCAACTTGGCAAGCGTCAATCTGATGCGATTCCGTAACGAGGATGGCACCTTTGATGCGAAGCGATATCAGTCAGCTTGCCGAGCCTTTTTGATTGCCCAGGAAATTCTAGTCGACCATGCCAGCTATCCGACCCCCGACATCGCGCGCAATAGCCACCTGTTCCGACCGCTGGGACTAGGCTACGCCAACTTGGGCAGCCTGCTGATGTCGGGCGGCCTAGCCTACGACTCAGAGGAAGGCCGAGGCGTTTGCGGTGCGATTACTTCGATAATGCACGGCACGGCGAATCTCACCAGCAGCGAGTTGGCCGAGGCGGTCGGCACGTTCGACGAGTATGAGCCCAACCATGAATCGTTTTTACGGGTCATGCAAATGCACCGCAATGCGGTCGACGAGATCAATCCAAAATGCCCTGACTATTTGTCCGACGAGGCACGCCGAATATGGGACGCGCGGGCCGAGTCCACGGATTCCGAAATGCTCAGACGACCGTGCTTGCTCCGACCGGCACCATCAGCTTCATGATGGATTGCGACACGACCGGAATCGAGCCCGACATCGCGTTGGTGAAGTACAAGCAGTTGGCCGGCGGCGGGATGCTGAAAATTGTGAACCAGACGGTGCCGCTGGCGCTACAACATATAGGCTACGACCAACCCGAGATCGAATCGATTTTGGCCTACATCGACAAGGAAGATACGATCGAGGGAGCCAACGATCTGAAGGCAGAGCATTTGCCGATTTTCGATTGTGCGTTCACTGCTCGCAACGGCACTCGCAGCATTGCTTGGCAAGCGCACGTGACGATGATGGCCGCGGCTCAGCCATTTCTTTCCGGAGCGATCTCCAAAACCGTCAACATGCCGCGCAATACGACGCCCGAGGAAATCTCGCGGGCCTATATCGATGGCTGGAAGCTGGGGCTGAAGGCATTGGCGATTTATCGCGATGGATCGAAAGATAGCCAGCCGCTCAACACGAGCACCGAAGCCGATCAGGCCAAAGAAAAAGAGGCCGCCTTGGCCAGCAAGCCTCGACGCGAGCGATTGCCCGACACGCGAAACTCGATCACGCACAAGTTCAGCATCACGGGCCACGAAGGCTACATCACCGTGGGCCTGTTCGAGGACGGTCGTCCGGGCGAGCTGTTTATTACGATGGCCAAAGAGGGCAGCACGATCGGCGGACTGATGGACGCCTTTGGCACCGCCGTTTCGATGAGCTTGCAATACGGCGTACCGCTGGAAGACTACGTCCGCAAGTTTTCGCACATGCGGTTCGAGCCGCAGGGCCATACCAAGAACCCGGATATCCGGATGGCCAAGAGCATCATCGATTACATTTTCCGCTGGCTAGGCATCACATTTTTGCCCGGCTACAAGGAGGCGAACCTGGGACTCATTCCAAGAGAGGGCGGGCCGCGGGAAGGCTCCGGTGGCAAAGGGCAAAGTTTGGGAGGGGAGAGCGACGATCTCACCGAGCCCAAGCCCGCCGACAAGAAGTCTGGCGGGCAGGCCGAAGCCAAACAGGAAGGCGTAGGCAAGGGGTTGGCGGTCGGCGGTCAGAGGCTAGAAACGCCTCTCACGAATGGCCATGCCAAAAAGGGCTACAGCGCCAAGCTGCTCGAACGGGCCGGAGCAATGTTGGAAGACGATGGCGGAAGCCGCAGCGAACAATTCGCCGGCTTCCAGGTCGATGCGCCTAGTTGCGACAACTGCGGTTCGATCACCGTCCGCAACGGCAACTGCTATCTGTGCCACAACTGCGGCAATTCAATGGGATGCAGTTGAAGGCGGAATTGAGAATGCGGATTGCGGAATTAATTTGAACACCATTCCGAATTCAAAAAACCGGGTGACACCGCGACGGGTGTCGGTTCTGTAGGGACCGGCACCCGTTTTGTGTCGCTACCCGACGTCTTCGTTGGACAGCGCCACTTTGGAGTGGAATACTAGCACGACGCGCAAGCGAGTGAGTTTTTGCGCAACCTACCCACTCGCTTGCGCGTCGTGCTAGTATTTGGTGACGAATCGTGAAAGTGCCGATCGCCTAACGCGTGGCGCGGCGTTTTTTCTTTGGGTTTCGCTCTTCTGCCCTCCGCTTGCCATTCTCCGCTTGCCCCGTCATTTCGTACAAAAATCGGCTCGGTACCGTATCGCGTGACTTGCCCCATTTGCGGCGAGTCAATGCGAAGGAAAGGGTAAGCTGGTCTTGCGCGCGGGTTACGCCAACATAACAGAGGCGGCGTTCCTCATCGATCGCGCCAGCCTCTTCGGAATCGACCGAGCGGCGATGCGGAAGAATGCCTTCTTCCATGCCGGCCATGTAGACGTAGGGAAACTCGAGGCCTTTCGCCGAGTGGTAAGTCATCAGCGCGATCGCGTTGCTGCGAAGCTGATCTTCCTTGTCGTCAGTGTCGCGGTTGCCCAAAGCAACGTCGTCGAGAAATCCCGTGAGTGTGGGGTCTTCGGTATGTTCCTCGTAATTAGCCGCCGCGTTGACGATTTCTTCTAGCGACGCATGGCGAGCGTCACGATCGTTGGGGTCGGGGTAAGCACGTTCGAGCTCGCGCCGGTAGTCGGTTTTCTTTAGTACCAGTCGAACAAGATCCGCGAGGGGGAGCTCCTTGGCTGCAACTGACAGCGACCCGATGAGTTCGCAAAATTTTTCGACCGCGATCGTGGCCGCGGGCGAAATCAAACCGTTGCTTCCTGCCGAGGGGAGTACGTCCCAGACGTGGCCGCCCCGGGAGGTCGCGGAATCGACCAATTGTTTGACCGTCGCATTGCCAATGCTGCGCGGCGGCGTGTTGATGATTCGCAGCAAGGCAGGCTCGTCGTGGGGGTTTTCGATGATCTTGAGATACGCCAGCAGGTCTCGAACTTCTTTGCGATCAAAAAAGCTCATGCCGCCGACGAGAATGTAGGGCAAATTAACTCGGCGTAGCTCGGTCTCAAATGCACGCGGCTGTTCGTTCGTCCGGCAAAGAATGGCAAAATCGCGTGCCGCGATGCCCGGCTGCTTCAAAACATGCCCAATTTCAGCGACGATTTTTTGAGCTTCGACCGTTTCGTCTTGCATCTGCAACACACGCGGCTTCTGCCCGCCTGACCTAGCCGGACGCAGCACTTTTTCATGTCGTACCGCGTTAAAAGCAATCAGCGTGTTGGCGTAACCAAGAATCGCGGCGGTCGAACGGTAATTGTTTTCCAGACGAACGACCTTGGCGTCGGGCCAATCTTTTTCAAAACGCAAAATGTGCTCGACCTCGGCGCCACGCCAACCGTAGATCGATTGGTCGTCGTCCCCGACGACACAAAGATTGCGATGCCCCATCGCGAGCCCTCGGATAATTTGGTATTGGCTCTGGTTGGTGTCTTGATATTCGTCGATGAGCACATGATCGAATCGCTGCGCTTCTTCGCGGCGAATTTTGGGAAACTTTGCAAACAGTTGTTGCGTCAGCAACAGCAGATCGTCGAAGTCGACCATACCTTTGGTTTTGAGATTGTTCTGATAACGCCGGTAGGCGGCAGCGGCCAGATGCTCTTTGTCGGTCTCGGCGAGCGACGCAGCCCGGCCAGGATCGATCGAGCGAGTTTTCCATCCTCCGACAATCGCCAGCATATCGCCCGGCCGGAGCGACTCGTTGGGGCAGCGAATTTCTCGCAGCGCCGACCTCGCTTCGGCTTCTTGGTCGCCCCGATCACAAATAGTAAATCGCCCGGGATAGCCAAGCTGGGCGATGTGTCGCCTGAGAATCTTGACACAGAGCGAGTGGAATGTAGAGATAAGCGGCCGGCTTTTCCTCTTCTTGCCCTTGGTGCCTAGGAGCTTGGTCGCCCGTTCCAGCATTTCGCCAGATGCCTTGCGGGTAAACGTCACGGCGAGAATTCGTTCGGGCGAAGTGCCATTTCGGATGAGCTCGGCAATGCGGTGAGTGACGACTCGCGTTTTGCCGGTCCCTGCTCCTGCCAGGACGAGCATAGGACCGCGGAGAGTGCGGACCGCTTCGCGTTGAGGGGGATTGAGCTGGTCGGACATGGTCGAGGGGAAGGGATAGGAAACGGGCTTCAGCTCTCGGGAAAACAGAACATCGATCGTAGTTGGCCCGCCGAGGTTAGAACAGGGGCCTGAGATTCCGGCGATCTCTCAGCGTGCGGCTATTCTGGGGCGAGAGCTTTGTCACCGCTTAATTTCGTGAGCCGCACGGCGCTAGCCGCGGGTTGATAAGGTGTGAGCCGCGGGTTGCGGAGCGTGGCGGTATGCCCCTTAGGACGGTATGCCCCTAGACCCGACGCTAGCGCGTTGCGGCTCACATCCATAATCCCAATTTTTAGCTATGACAAAACACTAGAGATATTCCACCTTGTCTTGACGCTAAACCATGGCAGGGCCTACACTTTGGAGACATTTCATACCCTCTTGTCGCCGAGCAAAAATGACATGAAGAACGAACATCGCCACTTTCTTGAAACCAATTGGCTCGCAGCACGCCTCGCGAAGTGGATCGAGAAGCTGAAACCTCACACCGGATCGTTGGTGGGCGGCCTCATGGTCTTGCTCGGAATTGCGGTCGTGAGCTCCTTTTGGTCCTCGCAATCGGCAACCAAACGTCAAGCCGCGTGGGATGAATTTGCGACTGCCCATAATATGTCCGACCCCGAGTTGGCGAGTCTACGTCAGGTGGCCGACAAGGAAGAATACTCAGGCACACCCATGCGGGAGTGGGCCTACGTCACCTGGGCCGATCGGCAAGTCTTGTTGGCATCGAGTGAGTACTTGGTGAACCGCGAGAACGCCCAGGGTCGTCTGCCGCAACTCGTTGGAATCTACGAGGGGTTGGCCGGCGGCGCTGCCGATGTCGTAGTTCAAAACCGGGCACACTTCGGGCTGGCCCGAGTCTATGAGTTGCAAAACAAACTCGAGGAGGCCCGCGGGGAGTACTCCCTTGTCGAAGGCGATTTGCAGCCGATGGCAACTTACCGGGCAGATCAACTCGAGCAATCGAAAGTCCAGGAGGCGTGTGCTTGGTTGGCCAGTGCCAAGTTACTTCGTCGAAGTGGCGAGGGCGTTGGTGGCGAAGCAGGTGCGCTTGGTACGCGGCCTGATTTTGAGGCGTCTCTTCCCGACGCAAGTTTGGAATCGGATCTCCCCGATGCGCGTTCTTTGGAAGAAATCTTGGGCACTCTCGGAGAAGCAACTGAGGGCGAAGACACAAGCAGTGAAGCCCTTTCGTCGGACGAAGCTGCGTCGGACGAGGCAGAAACGGACGCCGAGGAAGTAGAAACAAAAACCGATGCAGATGCCGAAGCGGATGCCCCTGAAAAATGACCGCCGAGCCGCTTCGATTTGAAACCACGGTCGACGAGGCAGGACAGCGTCTCGATGCCTATCTGGCAAGCCAGATTTCTGAAGCGAGCCGCGTTCGAATCCGACGTGGCATCGACGACGCGACAGCCAAGGTCGATGGGAAAGTTTGCAAAGCGTCCTACCGACTGCGAGAAGGGCAACGCATCGAGTTTATTTTGCCGCCGCCCCCGGCAGCCGGTCCCGAGCCTGAGCCGATTCCGCTTTCGATTCTCTACGAAGACGACGCGCTGGCAGTTATCGACAAGCCGCCGGGAATGGTCGTCCATCCGGCCAAGGGCCATTGGTCGGGCACCTTGGCCAGTGCGCTGGTGCACCACTTCGACCAACTGAGCGAGCATGGCGGAGCCTCGCGGCCTGGCATCGTCCATCGACTCGACCGCGATACGAGCGGGGCAATTGTCATCGCGAAGACCGACCAAGCCCATCAGCGGTTGGCCGACCAGTTCAAAGCCCGCACGGTTCGCAAAGAGTATTTGGCAATCGTGTCGGGCAGGCCCGAATTGGATCGCGATCTTATTGATCACCCGATTGGCGATCATCCGACGCATCGCGAAAAAAAGGCGCTACGTACCGACCATTCTAGTAGTCGAGAGGCTCAGACGTTTTACGAAGTCGAAGAACGTTTTCCAGGCTATGCCCTCATCAAGGCGATGCCCAAGACGGGGCGTACGCATCAAATCCGTTTGCATTTGGCGAGCATTCGATGCCCAGTGCTATGCGACAAACTCTACAGCGGCCAATCGCGGCTAACGGTAGCGGATTGCCGCACCCGCTGCCGGTGTCCGCAGTTGGCCAAGGACCGTAAAGCCGACGAATTGCTTCTTCAGAGGCAAGCGCTCCACGCCCACCGAGTGAGCTTTGCTCATCCCCTCACAGGCGAGCCAATGGAAATCAGCGCGCCGATACCTGACGATATCCGGCAACTGCTATTGATCTTGCGGCAGACTCACCTCAAGGGTTAGAACTGGCATCTCCTCGTGATTTCAATCTACCCATCCATTTTCTAGGCAGGAAGAAAACCCCATGGGAATGCTTCAAGAATTCAAAGATTTTGCTCTAAAAGGAAACGTGGTCGACATGGCCGTGGGCGTCGTCATTGGCGGGGCATTCGGAAAGATCATCAGCTCGTTGGTGGGCGACATCATCATGCCAGCGGTAGGGATGGTCACCGGCGGTTCCGATTTTTCGGCTTTGAAGTATGTCATTCAAAAAGGCCAAGAAGCGAGCGGCGAGGGCGATGCTGCAATTGCCGCGGTCGAAGAAGTGGCGATCAGCTATGGCGCCTTCATCAACACAGCCATCGATTTCCTAATCATCGCCGCAGCGATTTTCATGGCAGTGAAGGTGATGAACTCAATGAAGAAAAAAGAAGAGGCGGCACCGAAGGCTCCCGCAGAAGATGTCACCTTGCTGCGAGAAATTCGCGATTCGCTGGCGAAGTAAATTTATAGCTCGCCAAACACCGAAGCCATCAAGTCGCCTGTGCCCAGGTTGCGCGGGCTGACGAGCATTTCGCCGGCGGCAAACCCGGCCGTTTGGCCTAGCTGGCGTGCCATGTTTTCAACGCGCGCAAAAATGTGCTGTTTCTCCGGCGGGAATTGCGTTTGGTAGCAGCGAATCGAATCCATTTTCACGCGGAGTGTTCGACTGATGTCAACGACCAAGTGCCCCGCACCGGGTGGCAGTTCGTTGGAATAAAAATTCAGCGTGTAATAGAGATGCGCAGGGATCGTGTGTGGCGGCAATCCCTCGAAATCCTCATCCCACTTGGTGAGCCGAGAATAAAAAATAGCCCCATCCGTGATCTGCATCGCCTGCCAATGGTCCGGGGAGGCGAGCGGAGTTTTTTCGCCAAAGCCCAACACGAGCCGCGGGCGATACTTGCGAAACTCGATCGCCAGCTTGACGCGCGCTTCGTAGGAATCAAACAATTTTCGGTTGGGCAGATCGAGCGTCACGCGATGAGCAACGCTGAGCGTCTTCGCGGCAGCTTCCGCTTCCGCCAGGCGAACTTCCGGCCCCGGCGAGCCGGGCGTCGGTTCGCCATCGGTGAGGTCGATAATCCCGACCTGATAGCCCTGCTGCACCAGCCGCGCAAGCGTACCGCCACACGCGATCTCGACATCGTCGGGATGCGCACCGACGGCAATCACGTCGAGCTGGGGCCACTCCAGTTGAAGAGAGTCGGTCATTTTATCGTAACCTTACGCCCTGAGAGTTTAATTTTTCCCGCAGCCAACAACCGCAGCACATGGGGATAGGCTTCTCGCTCTGCTTCAAACACACGGGCGGCGAGCGTGTCGGCCGAGTCGTCGTCGAAGACAGGCACCGGCTGCTGCCAGATGATCGGGCCCTCGTCGTACTGGTTGTCAACAAAATGTACCGTGCAGCCAGTCACTTTCGCGCCATAGTCGAGCACGGCTTGATGCACATGGTGACCATACATGCCCGGACCACAAAACGAGGGAATCAACGAGGGATGGATGTTTAATACCCGCCCCGCAAAATCTTCCGGCACGGGGACCAATTTCAAAAAACCGGCCATCACCACGCAATCGACTTCCGCCACTCGGCAAGCATCGAAAATCTTGATTCCATAGTCCTCATCGCTTGCGGTTTCGCCCCGTTTGAAAACTTGCGTCACGATCCCGGCATCACCCGCGTGCTGAAGCCCGCTCGCCTTGGGCGTACTAGAAATCACGAGCCGTATGTCGACCGGCAATTTTTCTTCGGCAGCCAAATCAATAAAATTTTTCAGCGTCCGACCGCTACCGGAGATCAGCGCCGCGATGCGAAGAGGTTGGGTCATTGAACCACTCGCACGGTGATCTGCGCTTCGTGGTCACCAATTTTTACCGTCGTTGGATCAATGCCGCTTAGTTTCTCTAGCAAAACAGATTTCGCGAGCGTTTCTTCGGCGAGGGTATCGCGATGCTGTTCGATAGCAGAGCAAAGTTCCGACGACTCGGATACGATTCCGATTTCAATTCGATCGGTAAAATCGCAGTTCAACTCTTTGCGCAGATCCTGAATCGCGCGGACGAGGTCTCGCGCCAAGCCTTCCGCCAAAAGTTCGGGCGTAAGTTCCGTGGCTAACACGACCACTACGCCCTTCGCATTCGCGGCCGCCCAGCCCTCGCGGGCCTTAATGCGAACCTCGATCTCCTCGGGAAGCAGTTCCACGTCCTGACCATCGACGCAAATGTTGATTTTTCCGTTATCACGCAAATTGGCGAGCAACTCCGCGCCGCTTGCCTGATTGAGTGCTTGTTTCACCTTCGGTAGCAACTTCCCAAGCTTTGGCCCAAGCAACTTGAAATTGGGCAGCACTTCGTGTTCGACGTATTTGTCGGGCTCGTCGCTGTACTCGACCAATTTTACGTTCAGCTCTTCGGCAATTACGCCCGCATGGGCTTCAAGCCAATCTTGATGAGTCGTGTCGGCAAGAATCACTTCGACCTTGGCGAGCGGCTGCCGAACTTTGAGTTCCGCCTTGCTGCGCGCCTGCCGACCGAGCGACGAAATATGCCGAACCAGATTCATGCGTTCCGACAACGCCACATCCACCGCTTGCGGTTTCGCAGTAGGGAAATCACAAAGATGCACACTCTCAGGAACCCGCTCGCCAAAAGGCGCCACTGCCAAAGCGTGTCGGCCAAGAACGGCACAAAAGGCGCGATCATTTTTGTGGTCGTGACGAGACATTCATAAAGGGTCCAATAAGCGTCGAGTTTTTCTTGCGCTCGCTTGTCTTTCGCCCAAAACCGATCGCGGCTCCGGCGGACGTACCAGTTCGACAGTGCGTCGACAAATTCGATGATCGCTTGGCACGCGGGATAGTTGTCGTACTCATCCATGCGGTCGACAACGGTCGCCAGCGCGGAATTCAGTTCGCTAAGAATCCAACGGTCGAGCTCACTACGCTCGGCAAGGGGTCGGCAGGTCGCAGCTTTCGCGAAATCGCAAACGTCCGTCGCACCTTCCGTTTGCGGATCGAATTCGTCGATGTTTGCGTAGATATTAAAAAAGCTATAGACGTTCCATAGTCGTAACAGAAACTCGGGGATGCTGTCCTTGATCGCCTGTTCGCTGTAGCGGATCGTCGTCCAGGGCGGCTGTTTTGCGAAGAAAAACCAGCGAAGGGCGTCGGCTCCATAGAGATCAAAAATCTCGCTCGGATCGCGGTAGTTCCGCTTACTCTTCG
>JAADIN010000087.1 GCA_013151315.1 Planctomycetota bacterium
AAGGCCAAGGGCGACACGAGGGCAAAGACGGTTGCGATGAAAGTGGTGGCGGGGCGAAACATGATTCGTTTTGTGCTCCTCAGTAGAGAAATCCGGAAATGCGTGTGTCGGCTATTCTAAATCGCGTGGCGGGTGATTGGAACCTGTCGGTGGGAATCGAAAATCGGCGATCCACAGTTGGCTCGTGCCGTCTTCGGTGCGGTTGCTGGTCCACATTAGCTGCTTTCCGTCGGGCGAGAAGACGGGCAGAACGTCAGCCTTGGCGTGATCGGTGATTCGCTGGACTTTGCCCTGGGCCTGGAGACGGCCGTCGGCGATCTGGTAGCGGAGCATCCAAAGATCGTAATTGGGCCGTTGGGTTGGGTCGCTGTGGTCAGCACCGGTCCAAATGATGAAGGGTTCGGTCGGGTGCCAGTAGGGGGCCCAATTGACCCCTTCGGTATCGGTAAGTGCGACGTCGTTGGAACCATCGACACGTATCGCATGGATCTGCAAATACTCTTTTCGCTTGCGGTCGGATCGGTAAACAATCCACTGGCCATCGGGCGAAAAAAAGGGGCCGCCGTCGTAGCCCGGTTCGTTGGTCAACTGACGAAGGTTGCTGCCGTCCACGTTGATGACATACAAATCGGGGTCGCCATCGCGGTCGCTGCAAAAGACGACCCGTTTGCCATCGGGAGAGTAGGCACATTCTGCGTCGTAGCCGGCTTGGTTGGTCAATTGCGCAACCAACTCACCATCAAAAGTTGCTTCGAATAAATCCATGTGCGGATCGAATACCCAGCTATAGCGTCGACGCCGTCCGCTTTGGCGATCTTCTTCCGCCTCGCGACGTGCGGTGGCCTCGGTCTTCTCCAGTTCGGGATCCAAATGGCTGGAGGCAAAAAGTATTCGGTCGCCGGTTGGTGAAAAATAGGCGCAGGTCGTGCGGCCGCGGCCGGTGCTGATTCTTTGCGGCGCCCCCTCGCCAACGAGTGGCTGGGTAAAAATTTGGTAGAAGGGATAGCCTTTGCGGATGGCTTGGTAGACGATTGTCTGCCCGTCAGGCGAAAAATAGCCTTCGCCCGCTTTGACAAAACCGGAGGTGACTTGCCGGAGGTTGGTTAGGTAATGCGATTCCTCTTGGGCGTGGGCTATTGCTGCCGCGAAGAGGCAAGCCAGGGTTAGGAGCTTGGCGGCGAAATTTTTGCTAAGGGGTGATTGCATGGGAGGAATCGATCGTCGGAGGGGTTACGAAAGACTATCGGCTATACCACTGGTTGTAGTAGGGCGTGGGCTTGGGAACGGTGGGGATGTCGCGCGCGCTGGGTACGCCGCGTTGCAACTGTTGGGCGAACCCATAGTTGGTGTGGCCGACGTGCCCGGATTGCTTTTTTTTCGTGACGTAGCTCTTCATGCCGGCTTGAAATGCTGCTCGGCGTTGCTGCTCGGGACGCACATAGGTTTGGTACCCCGTTCCCGAGCTGCCGCCACGCCTTAGGTTGGCGTAGGGGCTCACGCTACGATTGCTTTTGTAGTACTTGTCAAAAAGATAACTATTGACGTTGCTTCCCCGGAATTCTCCGCCCGATTTCTGGACTTTTTTCTGGTAGTACGAACCGTACGAATACGAAGTCTGCGCCGCGGCCGAGGCCCACGGCAGACATGCGAAGATCAGTAGTAGCAGGGGGATTCTTTTCGGCATGGGGGTTAGGGGGTTGGTGCCTGTGCTGGTGCTTGGCCCGTGTATCGCTCCATCACTTCCCGCCAGTTGGTGAGAATTGTTTTTTCGCTGGTGAGCAGAGTGCGGATCTTGGGGTCTTGTAGGAGCTTCGCGGCCCATACCCGTTGTTGCCAATCGGGGGTGACACGCTTGAGCTCGTCCGATTCGATTGCCGGGTGAAACGAGACTTGGATCAAGCCGGGTGGTAACCCGTGAATCATTTCGACGAACGAGCTACGCAGTGCTTCGTAGCTTTCCGCGGGTCGAACAAACTGCAGGTCATCGACTTTCGGCAGCGGATAGTTTTCTAACAGCCCGATTAACTCTTCGGGGATGGGGTAGCCTAGGCGTTGAAATCGCTCGACATGTTCGGGCGTCAATTCGATGACAACGGCCGGTATCCAGTATTGCCGGGCAAGACGCAGGTAGACTTCGGTGAAATCCAAACGCATGAACAGCGTACCCAAGTGGGTGGTGAGATGCGTCGGCTTGAGTCCGGCGCGTAGGGCTCGTTGGATTTGGCTATGCAATTCTTGCTCAACCTCGTCAACCTCGGCGTTGACCATCGTTTGCGTCGTCGAGGGCCAAAAGTAGCCTTCGCTGTCGACCAGACTGGTCACGCGGCTGTGCGGCGAGACCGGTTGCCAACGATGATTGGTGAGTTCGCTGTTGATAGTAAGTGACAGTCCCACATCGGCATCGGGATGCTCGCGGCTCCAGGCCGCAAAATCGAGAAACCAGGGGCCCGGAACCGTCACACTGCTGGAGTGTTTGGAATCGGAGGCGTGTAGTTTTTTAGCCGCCGCATTGGTGGCGTGGCAAATGCCCATCTCATGGGCGTGAAGGAGGATGACGGTCTTCTCGGCCGGAAAGCCGAGTCGCTCGGCCCAGGTGTCGGCGCACGCCACGCTTGGTAGTAGGGCGACCGTCGCTGCATAGGTAATCGCCAAGAGCAAGCCGAGTTTGCGTGGAGTCTTGGTTGGCTGTACGAATTGAGTTTTCATGATGCGTATTTTTTAGTTGGGTTGGGCCTTGTTGATGCAATTGGGCGCACCGCGATACGTCCCGTTAGTGTAGCCTCTTGGAACCGGGATTGCGAATTGCAGGGCTAAGGACTCGCGGTGATTTCGATCTTTTTCCCATCTCTCCGGAACGTCAATCCGGCCGGTGAGAGGATGCCGCTTAGGAGATCGTCCAAGGGAACGTCCTTCATGTCGCATGAAACCAAGGTCTGCTGGCTGCGGCTGGCGTCGTCTCGCAACTCTTGATCCCAAACGATTTGCAGGTTCAGTTGGTCAGCCAACTGATCGATCACGCCTCCGACCGCTTGGTTTTTCAATTGCAGGCTATACCGTTTTTTGGCATGGGTGCTAGGTTTCGATGCCTCTTTCGACGAGTTTTTGGAGATTCGAGATGGCCGATCGAGGACGACGGGGCGTTTGATGGGAACGACTTCGCAAGAATCGCCATCCGCAGAGATGTGGCACGTGAGATCGAAGCCGATGAGAATGAGAACCGCTCGGTCGATTAGCGCAAGACGCGGTAGCGGTTTGGAACTCCAGAGGTCGTGAATAATTTTTTCGTCGCCTTGTAGTTTGACTTCGGCTTGCTCCATCATGCTCGTAAGCAAATCGCGAGGTTGGCTTAAACGGGGCCAAGTGGCCGGCTCTTTGGTTAACCAACGGCGCCGGGCGGATGAGGGTGCCTTGGCGAGAGGGGCTCGGGCTCGCCGGAGCAGCGTCGGCAGCTCGCGTGCGGACTGGGTGGGCCCGACATAGACCAAGTTGTCTAGCACGCTAATCCCGAGCGAATGTTTTTCGGCCAGTTGCTCTAAAACGTGTTGAATTGGCACCTCGGAAAAGTGCGCCTCGACCGTCTGCTGGGGATCAACACGGCGATCAAGCCAGATGAAAAAACCTTGGGTTTTAGAAAGACGCCGAAGTACGGTGCTCAAGTGCTGGCCTTGCCAAGCAACGGTGACATGCCGCCCGAGCGAAGGCTCCGATTTTTCATGCGCTGCCAAGTCGGGCGTGAGGCCGAGCGAGCAGGCGATCGCGAGGAGGACAGAGAGGGCTTGCTGCATATTGGGCCTCAAATTTCTCGTGCCTCAATTTATGGTCCTTTTGGCACGGTTATAGGGACAATAATAACCACATTTTCGTTGAGAAAACAAGAGATTGCAATTACACTCAGAAGAAGTGCCTGAGTTTTTGATTCGACTCGTGGCTCAATCCAATCGGTAGGTGACCTATGAGCGACGATTACCAACAACCACCACTGCTCGTCTATCATTACGAGCGTTATTTGGTGGATCAGGACATCGACTCCTATGTACGTAGAGTGTCGTCATCTTACACATCAGGTGGTCTCCAGCGACTTGCCACGATAGGCGATCGGGCGGCCCGCCGTGGTGCCATGCTGGGCCTAGGGCGGCTTGCCGACTATCGTGCGAACGCGACCCTGGGACGAGCGCTGACCGACAGCGATCGAGGGGTTCGTACGTTGGCTGAGAGCGGCATTCGCCGTTTGTGGATGCGGATTGGTTCGCCCGCCCAGCAGCGTTATTTAGTGGCAATCGCTGAACATTTGGAAGAAAAAGAATACGATCGGGCGTTGCAACTCTCCACCGGGTTGATCCAAGACGCTCCCTGGATCGCCCAAGGCTGGTACTTTCGCGGCAAGGCTTTTTTTCAGTTGGAGCAACATGAAGCCGCCACGCGAGATTGCCACCAAGCGCTGGAGATCAATGCCTACCATTTTTCAGCCGCCTCGGTGATGGGACAGGCTTACCTACGGCAGGAGAATCCTGTGGCAGCTCTGGAGTCGTTCCGACGCGCTTTACGACTGAATCCCAACATGGAAGAGGTTCGCGCTCAGGTGATCCAACTGCAGCGCACGCTGAAGAGGAAATGAGCCGCAACGCGCTAGCGTCGGGTAGCAGCGTCGCAACACGCTGCCCCACAAACCCGCGGCTATCGCCGTGCGGCTCCCCCTTCTAGCGTCTCATCGTGCTGCCCAAGCCGTCCATTCGCGTCATGGCCTGCCGTACACCCGCTGCGTACTGGTCAGGTTGGCTGGCGAAGCGAGTCATCGTCGCTTGGCTGGCGAAAAGGTAGAAGGCGCCACGGTATTCGTAACCAAACTTTCGGCTGCCTTCAACGGTTTGGTTTTCGTCGAGTAGTTTGACCGGGTCGATTCCCGAGAAGACGGGACTGTAGGCGTCAGGATTGGCCAAGAACTGCTGTCGCTGCGTTTCTCCGGTGAAGAGGTAAGTTCGTCCGCGATGAATCGCACCGTACTTGAGATCGCCAGGGACCCATTTGCGGGCATGCTTGAGCGTGGAGGGGCAATAACCTTCAAACGCCAAAGGAGGACTGCCTTCCGGCAGTTTGATAGGTAAGGCGGTTTTTGATTCCGCTTTTTGCGTGGTCGTCGTGGTAGCAATCGCGGTAGATGTTGGTGGTACGGTTATTTGCTGCTGCGGAGGTACGGGGGTTTGGGAGGAGGTCATTTGAACTGCAGCGGGTTGGGCCGGAGCAGCCTGAGACGCTGCAGCGGCGACTTGTTGGCTTCCGTATCGACTGGGAGCTGCGGTCACGACCTGACCAGGCGCCTGGGGATTTGCCGCTGCAGAGACGTAGGCGTTGTGAGTGACTTGCGGTTGGCTTGCTGGAATCACCGCCGTTTGCGGCGGTGAGACGGGAGCTTGCGACGCTGATGCGGGCACCGTTGCGATCGCTCCGCTGTTGTATTGACCGATCTTCAAACCTGCGTAAGCCGACTGGACTGGCGCTTGGGATGGCGTATTATGCTTCGCAAGTTGCTGACGGTAATGTTGGGCCAAATTCAACAGCTGCGTGCTGTAGCCTAACGCGGTAGGTGGGCATGAAAGTTTGGCGACGACGTTGCCTTGCGGCGAGAGCACGACATCGGTCGGTACCCGATCGATGTTGAACGAGCCCGCCAAAGCTGGCGAGATATCGGCACTGATTTTCACCGGCACAAAGTGTTGCTCTAACAGTTGCCCTACTTGAGGCTGCGAGAACACATCGCGGTCGAGATGCTTGCAAGGCCCGCAACTGGTGCTCCAAAAATGCAGCAGGACTAGCTTGCCCGTTTGTGCGGCTTCGATCTTGGCCGCATCGACGTTGTTTCGCCATTTAACCGAGTCCGCCTGGACTTCGGTCAAACTGGAAAGCAGGCACAGGGCTGCGGCGGTGAGGCTTAATATTCGTCTGGTCGACATGGCGATTCCATTCGCTCTGGTTTCATAGGCTGGTTGGAGAAGCAGTCGGATGCTCCCTCTGATCGGGTAGATCGGCCTCTGGCGCACCGGACTTTGGCATAAAATGACGGTTAGGCCGGCTTTGCGGGATTTATGGGTTACTTGGGAAGATTCCCAGAGGCCTTGGGGTCGTCGTAAGTCCTTTTGTAGTATCAGGTTGGTTTGTTTTCGTCCGTTTTTTCTTGCGGTTAACCGTTTTGGCACTAGCCACGGTTATTCCTAGCAACCGTGGCTAGCGCCAAAACGGCTAATGACTGACTTTTTATGCCCCAAAAAGACAGGACTTTTTGGAAGCAAGCTTGACACGGCCGCTGCTATGGCTAATATTGTCGAAGAGTTCGCAGCCCTGCCGTCTTTGGCAGGTTCTATTGGCCATTTTTCGGCTTCTTCGCATTGGCTGCCGTAGAGATCACTTAGCAAGAGATCGCCATTCGGCAGTAGAGTGAAGGCTAGTTTGGCCGCGTTGCCCGTTCTTCGATTTGTCAAATTTGAGTAACCAAAGCAGTAGATTTGACTTGCGAGGTGGGCAGAAATGCGACGTGTGTCCCTGGCCGTGGTTCCTCCATGTTTGTGGAATCAGGGTCGTGGAGCCAAAAATATTATTGTCTACGCCACAGCAGGCGTTCCCGGCTATGCTGGGCCAAATCAAATGAATGGAGCATAACGCGAATCGCGTTGTCCAAACCCGTGCTCGCGGGCGCTGACTTGCCAATAACAACTTGGTGACGACGACTCGGCAGCACTCCTACGAGAGTAAACGGAAGGACTCTTTGTTAACGGTGGGTAGGTTCCACCATAGGCCAACATCACAAAATAGGGTGTGGCAGGAATATAAGCATCTGAGCATCTGGTTCTTAGATTCTTAGACGACAGGCGAAACTTGGAATCGTGATTTCGATTTTTTCGAGGCAGAATAGCAGAATGTCCGATGCTCTTGCGCCGGTGATTTTGGCCTACGCCTGCCAGTTGGCTAGTGCCTCGAGACAGAAGTACCAAACGACTTGGGCAGCGCCACGTTAATCAGCGTTGCCACATATTGACCGTGTCTAGATAAGACGACTGTTAGGAATATTTTTCAGATGGCGAAGAAAAAGCAAAGATCGGGTGGCAGATACCGAGGCCGCAACAACAACAACAACAACAATAGCGGCGGCGGTGGCGGAGGCGGTGGCGGTGGTGGCCGTTATCAAAACCGACAAGGTGGCGGACGTGGTAACCGTCGTAAAAATTCGTATCAGGATCGAAATCGTGAGCCGGATTACTCCGATAACGGCGATCCCTTGCCGCTCGTTCCCGGCTCAGGAGTGCTTGAAATGCACCCTAACGGTTACGGATTCTTACGCGATCCCGCAAGAAATTTCACTCGCGAACGGACCGATCCTTTTGTGCCTGGCACGATGATCGAAAAATTCGGCCTACGCGAAGGGCTGTTGCTCCATGGCATGGTGCAACACCACCGAAAGCAGCAGGGCCCTCGCCTACGCGAGCTTCTGGATGTCGACGGCCTAGCCCCTGAAGATTACCTGAACGTCAAGACGTTCGACCAACTCACTCCCATCACCCCCGAGGAGTGGTTGCAGTTGGAAACCGATTCCGAGCCGCTCACCACCCGAGTGATGGACCTGCTCACTCCCATGGGCCGAGGACAACGGGCTCTCATTGTGGCCCCTCCGCGAACGGGCAAGACCGTATTGCTTCAGCACATCAGCAATGCGGTTTCGAAAAACTATCCTGATATATCGATGATGGTGTTGCTTATCGACGAACGTCCCGAAGAAGTAACCGACATGCGTCGAAGCATTCGAGGCGAAGTCTTTGCCAGCAGTTTAGACAACGACGTCGAAAGCCATGTCCGCCTTTCCCAGCTCGTGGTTGCCCGTTGCCAACGGCTTTCCGAGATGGGCAAAGACGTCTTTCTCTTGATGGATTCGATTACCCGACTGGCTCGAGCATTCAACAAATGGGTTGGTAACACGGGGCGAACGATGAGCGGCGGCGTTGACATCAAGGCGATGGACATCCCCAAGAAACTGTTCGCCACGGCGAGAGCCTTTGAAGAAGGTGGTTCCCTGACAATCATCGGAACGGCTCTGATCGACACAGGCAGCCGGATGGACGAACTTATTTTCCAGGAGTTCAAGGGCACCGGCAACATGGAGTTGGTTTTGGACCGCAAGCTAGCCGACCGGCGTGTTTGGCCCTCGATCGATATCGAGCAGTCGGGCACACGTCGCGAAGAAAAGCTTCTGCCGCCCGAGACGCTGCACGCGGCGACCATGCTCCGGCGAACGCTCTCTTCGATGCATCACCTTGATGCGATGGAGCAGTTGACCACGAAGTTATCGAAATTCAAATCGAATGAAGAGTTCATTACGCTCATTCAAGGAGCGAAATCGCTCAACTAAACGAATTCCATCGGGAGGGTAAGCGAATGGCTAGCGGCCTGATTGGAATTCAGGTGCTCTGCAAAGAGTTGTGGGTTCGAGTCCCATGCCCTCCGCTTTGACAAACAATTGATGTCATCCGATGACAAATGATGTTAACCCGTTGCGGTGCAACGGGTTTTGTTTTGCGCGGTCGGGAAACTAAAAATGACGAAAAGTGTCAGCAAGTGTCATGCCAAGTCAATCGCGGAATAAGTTTTTAGGGTAAGCCACGGGGTAAGCCGAGCATAGGTGCCTGAGAAAAATCAGGTTCCACTACCAACGGCCTTCTCGACGATATCAATGATCTGTAATCGAATGTCATTGGATAGCTGTTCCCAAACATCTTGAAGCTTGCTGAGTTGCTCATCCGACTTTACCATTTCAGATTGTTTGACGTCACTTAGAACAAGCCTCGGAAGCGACTCTACAGCACTGCCCAGTTCGTCGAGGTCCATACTCGTGTATGTCCCCATCGTGAGCTTTATGTCGCTGTGCCGCGCAAGTTTCTGGGCAATCGCAGGTTGCACTCTAGCTCTTGACAGCCCAGTAATAAATGTCGTTCGTTGGCCATGAAAGTCGAAAATTCGCCCTTGGTCATCTTTCACAGAAAGGCCTGCTCCCGTGAGATCTTTCCGGATCATTTCTGCAGATTTTCTCCACCAAGATCCTGGCCAAACTGGTTCATTTGGTTCCAATTCCGCAATGAATTCTTGGAAGAGTGTAGCCACATCTTTCGGCAGTGGGAGGCGATCTTGCTTCCGTCGCTTGGAGTTGCTTGCATGAAGAGCAACCGAAGGTACTTTCGATGAGAAGTTAAAGGACTCCGGAGTAAGACTACGCAGCTCTTTACGTCGCAATCCAGTTCGCAAGGCAAGCAAGTACAGCATTGCTCTTTGTTTTCCATTTTGACGACGAAAAATTTTCTCACTCGCCAAGGTTGTAAATCGCAGTCGAAAACTGAAGCGCCTGGCGGGTAGGAACGGCTGCAAGCAAGAGTTGCTAGTCGAAGAACGCACCACGATGCTTGATCTGCCTCGGCAAGCGTTTGACGCACGAAGAGTGACCCAGGTAGCCGCCAACTCGCTGTCGCTGGTGCGATTCGACACCAATAGTTACTCGGTTCCCGTAAAATACGCCCATCGGCATCTCACGGTGGTGGCCAGCGTTGACCAGGTCCGGCTCGTCTTCCAGGGGCAGCTCGTGGCTCGCTATGCTCGGCATTGGGGGCGAGAGCAGCACGTCTTTGATCCAGTGCATTATCTGGCCCTACTCCAGCGAAAGCCGGGAGGTTTTGATCATGCCCGGCCACTAGAGAAGTGGAATCTCCCAACATGTTTTACGACTCTACGCCGAAGAATGGAGACCGAGCCAGACGGACTGGGAACGCGTGAATACATTCGTACCTTACGATTGTTGGAATCAAGTACCGTGACCGATCTTGCGGGTGCGGTCGAGTATGCCCTCGATATCGGAATCCATGATGCCGATAGCATTCGGGTCATTTTAGAGCATCGGCG
>JAADIN010000278.1 GCA_013151315.1 Planctomycetota bacterium
ATGGCGAACTCGACGGCAAGATCGACGAAATGGCCGAGGCCAACATGCGGCTGTTTGAGATGAACCAGTTAAAAAGCGATTTCCTGGCCACGATTAGTCATGAGCTGCGTACGCCGCTCAATAGCATCCTCGGGTTTAGCGATTTGCTCGGCAGCATCGACCGTTTGGATGAAAAAGAATTACGGTACGCCCACAACATCCAAACCTCGGGCAGGCAGTTGCTCGAGATGATCAACGACATTCTCGATCTGGCCAAGATTGAAAGTGGAAAGATGAAAGTGCGGCCTACCGATTTCGATCTCGGTGCGGTCGTAACCACCCAATGCGACATGGCCCGACCGCTGAGAAAAGAAAAACATCGATCTCGACTGCGAGATCGCCGACGATTTGGCTCTGATTCATCAGGACCAAGGAAAGCTGGAGCAGATTCTCAACAATCTGCTTTCCAACGCGATCAAATTTACGCCCGACGGCGGACGTATCACTGTTGCCGCCCACTGCGACCGACGCGACGACCTGCGGCTGACGATCTCGGACACGGGCGTTGGGATCAGCGAATCAGAACAAGTGTTGGTGTTCGAAAAATTCCGCCAAGGAACCAACGTCTTACCGGCAGGCAACGCAATGACGCGAGAATACTCGGGCACCGGTTTGGGATTGTCGATCGTGCGAGAACTGTGTCGATTGTTGGGCGGCGACATCACGCTGGAAAGCGAACTGGGCAAAGGAAGCATCTTCACGGTACATTTGCCCTGGACGTTAACCAAACTCCCCAAACTCGAATCGCCGCTAGCCGACGAACTGAAGCAGATGACCAAATCGCGATCCGAAATATCGGTCGTCGCACCGACAGCCAACCATTCAAAAAATTAAGCCGCTGATGGAGCACCCTATATGACAGAACAACCGGAAGTTCACTTGTTTACCGACGGCGGATGTAGCGGCAATCCGGGGCCCGGAGGCTGGGCCTATTTATTGCGCCATCCGGCCTCCGAAAAACAGCTCGAAGGCTCGGGCGGCGAACCCGAGACGACCAACAATCGGATGGAGCTCATGGGCGTTATCGAAGGCCTCACCTCGCTCAAAAAACCAACGCACGTCGAGCTCTTTACCGACAGTGTCTATGTCGGCAAAGGCATGAGCGAGTGGATGCCCAAATGGAAGGCCAACGGCTGGAAGCGAAAAGAGGGCAAGCGGCTCGAAGAACGAAGACCTTTGGCGACGGCTTGACGCCTTGCTCCAAACCCACACAGTAAAATACACCCGAGTCGCCGGCCATAGCGGACACCCCGAGAACGACCGCGTCGATGAATTAGCCGTGGCGGCGTATCAGAAGTATTTGTGAGCTTGCTGAGTAAGAAATTTGTCAATAGTTATTTTTCAATAGTCATTGGTCATTGAAGGAAAGAAGTAGGGGCAATGACAAAACCAATCCGATGACCAATGACTATTGACCATTAACTAATGGCAAATGACCACCATGGAACCCGCCGCCCCCTCCTCTCCGCAAAACCCTTCGCCCGACGCCAAGACGTTGTTGGCCGCGCCGGTCGAGTCGCTCCCAAGCGTCAACCGGCAGCGGCTTCGTAAACGCGAAATCTGGTCGGTCGGCGATTTGCTATTCGACTTCCCACGCGATTACCAAGACCTCTCCGACGAACGGACGATCGCCCAACTCGACGAGGGCGAGCTGCAAAGCGTGCGCGCCGTGGTGGCCGAAGCTTCGACCTCGGGAGGATTTGGCAAGGGGCGGGTCGCGATTTTGGTCAGCGATGGCAGTGGGAGTCTTCGCGCCACTTGGTTCAATCAGCCCTTCATGCGCGCGAAGTTCGAGGTGGGGCAACATCTGCTGCTCACCGCGAAACCCAAAATGCGCGGCATGATGTGGGCCCGCAAGTCGTTTGGCTCGGCAGCGAAGAGTCAGCCGACGAGGCGAGAAAACTGTTGCCCGTCTATTCGCTCACCGAGGGGCTCTCGCAATACTACATGCGAAGCATGGCTGCCGAGGCGGTCGAAAAATTTGGCGACGTACCCGAGGAAGTTTTTCCCCAGGCGCTGCTGGCGAAGTACCATCTCTCGCCCCTCCACGAGGCCCTGCGAGCCATTCATTTGCCCGAAGATCAAGAATCGCTTGACCGTGCCCGCCGGCGGTTTATTTTCCAAGAGTTGTTTGTTTTGCAACTGGCCGTTTCGATTCGCCGTGGCCAGCAGCAAAAAACCCTTGCGTCATCGCTTCCGGTCGACGCAAAGATCGACGCTCGCATACGCCGCTTGTTGCCCTTTGAACTCACCGAGAGCCAAAACCGGGTGGTCCGCGAAGTCCTAGCCGACGTGGCGCTGGATCGGCCGATGAACCGTTTGCTGCAAGGCGATGTCGGCAGCGGCAAGACGATCGTTGCGCTGGTCGCGATTCTTGCGGCGGTCGCCCATGGCCATCAAGCCGCTCTGATGGCCCCGACCGAAATCCTTGCCCGGCAACATGCCGACACGCTGGCCGATTTACTCAAAGCGAGCCGCGTACGTTTTGCCGTTTTGGCCGGCGGGACCAGCAAGTGCGAGCGCGACGAGATTCTCGAAAAACTGGCCGCCGGCGAGCTCGACGTGCTTATCGGCACGCACGCCCTCATCCAAGACGCGGTCCGCTTCAAAAATCTCGCGCTCGTGGTCGTCGACGAGCAACACAAGTTTGGCGTCCGCCAGCGGGCCGCCCTTCGGCAAGACGATCACTCGCCCCACTATTTGGTCATGACCGCGACGCCCATTCCGCGCACCCTGACGATGACCCTCTTTGGCGATCTCGACATTTCGACGCTGCGCGAGCTGCCCGTGGGCCGCCAGCCGGTCAACACCTATCTTGTCGAACCCGAAAAACAAGACGCTTGGTGGTGTTTCGTGCGCGATCGGCTACGCGAGGGCCGGCAGGCGTTTGTGGTTGCTCCGCTGATCGACGAATCGGAAACGATTTCTGCGCCGAGTGTTGCCCAGGCGTTCGAGCAGTTGACCAACGGAGAGCTCGAAGCGTTTC
>JAADIN010000015.1 GCA_013151315.1 Planctomycetota bacterium
AAGACACGCCGGCCTGTTGGGTGGCGATGCACCGGATGCACCATAAGTATTCCGACACGCAGCCCGATCCGCATTCTCCGCTGGTGAATTTCTTCTGGGGCCACTGCGGCTGGCTGATGGTGGTAAACCGCGATTTTCGGAACGTCAATTTCTACGAAAAGTTCGTCCGCGATATCTTGAAAGATCCGTTTTATCTTCGCCTTGAGCGGAACAGCTTTTGGACCGTCATCTACGCGATCCATGCGTTGCTGTTCTTCCTAGTCGGCTTTGGGGTCGGCTGGGCCACGGGCGAGACCGCCATGGACGGGGTCCAGTTTGGCCTGAGCCTGCTCTTCTGGGGCGTCTTTTTACGCACCGTGCTTACTTGGCACGTAACTTGGAGCGTCAATTCGGTGACCCACGTTTGGGGTTACCAGAATTACAAAACGGGAGAGAGCAGTCGCAACAATCTACTTGTCGGTCTTTGGAGTAACGGCGAAGGTTGGCACAACAATCATCATGCCGACCAACGTGCAGCGTCCCACGGCCACAAGTGGTGGGAGTTCGACCTAACGTGGCTGACGGGCGCTGGAGATGACCGGGCTGATAAAAGACGTCGTGCGACCGAAGGTCTGGACGAAAAAATCCGACGGTTGAGGTCGCTTTGTTATTGGCGGTACCAGCGATCGCTTTCCGCGGCAAATTGCTCACGTACGGTTCCCACCTCGGCTACCTCTTCGTTGCGATCAGCCACATGCCAAGGCAGAAGCTGCACGCCCCCCGAAGCACTGACCACCCAACTACCGCGCTGCCGAATAAAGCTCGCCCGGGCATGCACGAATTTCGGCACGTCGTAGCTGAGCACTTGGCACGCTTCAAGCAATTATCTCAAGGCCTGCGAGATCAAGCAATTGCTCCTTCTCGATCAATGCTGCGACGACTGCTAGGTCCATCACGTTGCGGAGTTGCCCAAATGTCGAATCCTGCTCGGCCAGTTCTTCATACCGGTCGGTCATCGTTTGAGCCCACTGCTGAGCCAAATGGCCCGCCTTGACCGACTTCTCTCGCTTTCCTTCTGCATTGAAATAGTCTTCCTGGGTCAGGCATTTTACGCCCTGGCCTCGAAGCTGCCAGGCGAGACCCTCGGCATCGCGGGCCAAGGGCTCGTAGTTGGTTGCGAGCCACCAGCGCGGCGTCATGTTTTTGGTGGTGCGACGACTTGAGGAAATGAGATGCATGAAACTTGGCATCTGGTCGACCGGTGCCTGCTGGAAGTTCATCGCCAATCGCTTCATGCGAAAATCGGCTGCCACCATGACATGGGCGAAATGGCTCGTTTCGGGTACCCCAGTGACGGTAATGATTTGGGGGCCCAGGGCTTCTTCGATGGGCCGCTCGTCGGGGCGACGATTGCCAACGGTTCGCATCCGGCCGAGAACCGAGCGAACCCTCTTGATTCCTTCGGGCGTAGGATCGATCGAGCAAGAAATTGCGTCCAGCCGCGAAGTTTCTCGGCTGCGCAGTGCGATCATCAGATCGTCGAGCAAGACGACCGGCCGGCTGGTCGTGGCTCCGACGACCGTACCCAATGCGTCGATTCGCCAGCCTTCGGCCGGGCCTGCCAAGACGATGTCGTTGCGCTCGGGATAGACGAGCACATACTCGACACGCTGCAAACCGGCCAGGTATTTGATCTCTTCAGGAAGGGGTTGCCCTTCGATCGCACACTTGGCAATGGCAGCTTCGATCTGCTTGAGCGAGACAGCCCTCAGCTCAGTAAACGGCTGCAAGTCGTCCGGTACGTCGGCCAGTGCCTTTTGGCGCACTTCGGCGAGCAGACGCCCCTCTTCAATCGTAGCTGCGGCAACGGCACCATCCCCATCGATCGCGATACCACCGACCGAACGCTGCTGGGGGAACACTTGCCCGAAAGCTTGTGGTGCTAGACAGAGCGCGACAAGCGAAGCTAGCGCGAAGCTGCTGATTTGGAAACTGAAAAAGAGCCTTTTCATCTGTTGATCTCCTGAAGCCGATGTGGACTGTATCTCCCAAATTTTGCTGAGAAAGCGACACAGCTTCCTCCAAGCAAAAACCGATCTCGGCAACCCACCCGGCATATCCTTCAGATTAGTCACTAATGCATGGATATTCAACAGTTTTGTGCCATTCCGACTGCCGAAGTGCTTGAACGCCCCCCCCTCGGCGGAATAAAGTAGAGGAAGGCCCCAGAAGCAGCACTTTTCCTCCCTAAGCCCGATCCCTAACTCCTAACCCCTACTTAATGCCTGACAGCTCCGCCACCAACGCATACTTGATAATTCGAGAAGGGTCGAAATGGGCCGATGTGGTGCGCCTCGTCCCAGGCGAGTCGGTAACGCTGGGGCGTGCTCCGACCAATACGATCAGCATCAAGGACGAACGCTGTAGCCGATACCACGCTGAAGTATTTCAAGTCCGGGGGAAATGGAAGCTTCGCGATCTGGAAAGTCGTAATGGTACGATGATTAGCGGCGAGCAACTATCGCGCGACCACACCTTGACGCCAGGCGATATCATTCAGATCGGCAATTCGCATCTCGCGTTTGTCTACGATTTATCCCAGGCTTTTCCCGATACGAGTACCTTGCTTCGCTCTTCCAAGGCGGTCGACGCGTCGGACGAAGGTTCGGGGCTCGCAGCAGCAGATGACGAGAGTATCTTCGAGGCCTTCGAGCCGACCACGATCACTCACCGAAAAGACCAAAGCCGATTTCTCGACGCACCTTCGCTCGACGATACGGATGAGTCGTTTCCGAAAGTAGGGCGAGCGGCGGCCAAGCTTTGCCGCTTGGCATTCGAATTGGCAAAATCAACCGACATCGTTTCGCTTGCCAACGTGGCACTCAGTGGGCTCTTCGAAGGCACGCATGTCGATGCGGGTGCGATTCTTCTGCGAAAACGAGACGTCTCAGGAGACCGCAACAGCGAAGATATCGAGGTCGTCTCTTCGCGCAGCGACAGCGACCACTCCTATCACCGAGTCTCCCCCTTCCTGGCGACCACGGTGCTGCGAGATGGACAAGCAGTCATGGCAAGAAATGTCATGGACGACAGCGACTTGGGCAACCGAGACAGCCGGGGAGAAATCTTGGCAACCAGCGTCATTTGCGCTCCGATTCGCATGGCAGGCGATGTCTACGGACTGGTCCACCTCTACACGACCGAAGCAGATCACACCACCGATCCGGAAGACCTGGAATACACTTTAGCGGTTGCCGATACGGTAGGCGTCGCACTAGAAAAACTAGACAAGCGACAGGAACTTGCCGAAAACCTCAACCAAACCCGCGCGGCAAATGTCCATCTTCGAGAACAATTGAGCGTGCAAAGCGAGATCGTAGGTTCCAGCGAAGTGATGAGGCGAGTTGCCGAGCAAATTGCTCGCGCCGCGCCGAGCCGAGCAACCGTACTGATCCGGGGCGAAAGTGGTACCGGCAAAGAGCTCGTCGCCCGAGCCGTCCATTTCTCAAGCCCTCGGGCCGAGAACGCCTTTGTGTGCCTCAACTGCGCTGCCCTTTCCGAGTCGTTGCTTGAAAGCGAGCTCTTTGGCCACGAGAAAGGCGCCTTCACCGGGGCTACCGACCGGAAGATGGGAAAGTTCGAGCAAGCCGACAAAGGGACGCTTATGCTCGACGAAATCGGCGAAATGGGGGAGTCGCTCCAGGCGAAGTTTTTGCGAGTTCTCGAGGGGCACCCCTACGAACGTGTCGGAGGCAACGAGCAAGTAACGGTCGACGTTCGTGTGATCGCGGCGACCAATCGCGATTTAGAAAAAGACGTGGCCGAAGGAAGATTTCGCCGCGACCTCTACTTCCGCCTCCACGTACTCGAAATCTTGGTTCCCGGTTTGCGCAAGCGGCCCGAGGACATTCCCGAGCTAGCCGACTTCTTCTTGCGCCGTTACAACGACGAAACGGGCCGTAAGATCAAGGGCTACACGCCACGAGCTATGGAAGAGTTGCTTCGATACCGTTGGCCAGGAAACGTGCGGGAGCTAAAAAATGTCATCGAACGGGCCGTCGTTTTGGTGCAGGGCGAATACATCGACCACGACGACCTGGTGCTTTCCTCACTCAAAACGGCCGGCGACACGGAAGCAGGAAACACGGCTGCTGGCCCCGAAGAATACGAACCCGTCTCTTTGTCAGAAATCGAGCGGGTTCACATCTTGCGGACGCTCAACTTGACCTCCTGGAATAAAAGTCGAGCCGCGAAGATATTAGAAATCGAGCGTTCGACTCTAGATCGCAAGATCCGCCGGTACGGCTTGGCCGCCGAGCGGCCCCGGGCCGTTTGAAGGCACCCCGAGTCCAAATACGCAACTTGGACCGATTCTGTTGGCATGAAGACCGGGGGCAAGGACCCTAAGTTCAGCAATTCCTCGCCCATCGGCCTGTCAGCGCCCCATAATTTTAGAGCATTCGCTCACTCCCATCAGCCTCAAGCCTCCGTAGGAATCACATCATGGCGACTGTTGCCGAAGACCCCGTGCTCGCAGGAATGCAGATCAACCAGCAGCTCTTCGACGCGATTACCTACTCGGTCAAAAACGCGCTCGAAATGTGCGATACCAAGGTCCGTTGCGTGGGCGTCTCGGCGATGCCGACCCAAGAGACCGGTATCATCACCGGCATGATCGGCGTTCACGGCAAAGTGTCAGGCTTTGTCAGTGTAAACATTGCCGAACAATTTGTCATTCGCGCGGTCGAAGGATTGCTTCAAGAAGAATATGGCAAACTCACTTCGCAAGTAGTCGACGGGGCTGGCGAAATCACCAACATCATCATCGGTGGCATCAAGTCGGCGCTCTCCAAAACCGAATGGGGTTTTTCGCATATCACGGTCCCCTCGGTAATCGTCGGCCAGAATTTCACGATCGCCTATACACGCGGTCTCGAATTCCTCACCGTCACCTTCGAACATGACGATTCCGAAGCGATTCGACTCGAAGACCGCATGATGCACGTCAGCATGTCGTTGCTGACGTTGTAAAATCATGAAGACACAAGCAAATCACTTGCGTCTTCGCGCGATCACCCTTCATCGGCCGCGCGCATCCACGGCGTGATCACCGGTTCATAGCGACAGATTTGATCTTCGTCGAAGTAGAGCGCAATTTCTCGGTCCACCGCTTCGGGCCCATCGGAGCCATGCACCAAGTTCATCTGTTGGCTCGAGCTATAATCGCCGCGAATGGTCCCCGGGGCAGCTTGCAGTCCACTCGTGGCGCCAAGCATCTCGCGTACCACACGAATCGCATCAAGCCCTTCCACGACCGCCGCGAGCACAGGCCCACCGGTAATAAAACCTTCGAGCGTCGGATACCAAGCCTTCTCGACATGCTCGGCATAATGCTGCTTGGCCAATTCGGGCGTAATTCGCAGCATCTTCATCGCGATAAAATTAAGCCCCTTGGCCTCAAATCGGGCAACAATTTGCCCCATCAGGCGGCGCTGGACCGTGTCAGGTTTGAGCAGAATAAAAGTGCGTTGCATAGGGAAGCTACGGGGGAAGACAGGAAAGAGCATAGCCGCGATTCGACGAATCGCCGGAGTGGAAACCGCGAATTGTAAGAGATTCTCGCCTCGCTCTCAACCCGCCCCCAACGAGAAGCCTCGAGGAACCCGAAAAAATCTGAACCCATCCAAAAAATCTGTGCTCATCTGGGTTTATCTGTGGCTTTTCTCCTTTGTGTTCTCCGTGCTTCCGTGGCAGTTTTCTCCGGCGATCGGTCCGCCTCGCGGCTATTTTTCATTTCCTTCTGACTCTAGACTCTTGCATGGTAACTCGTCCGATAAGCCAACCATTGTTCAACAACCAACACCGCAAGTAGCAAATACAGCAGCGTATCGCTCAGCCGAAAACCGGCCAGTTGATCGTCGCTGGCGTTCATCTGCGTCGCAAGCGAAAACTCGTAGTCAATCCCTTTCAGGCGTTCGGCCAAGCCGTCGCGGTCGAGGTGATGCAAATCTCCTTCGCCCGCCGGTACATTGACGGCCAGCGGACGCTGTTCGGGTTTTCCGTCGCGCGGCTGCAACTGAAACTGCCAAATGCCGCTCCTCTCGCTGCGCCCCGGGTTGACCGTATAGGTGCTCGAATCGTCTTGCGGCGTCAAACTCAGGGTGCGGCTTTCATGGGTGCGCGGGATTTTTACCCGAACCTCGGGTTGGTAGTCGGCCACCGGCAATTCAAATTCGAGTGAGTCGCCCACTTGATGGTGATCGAATTGCCGACGGGTCGACGAAAGATAGCCAACCAGCTCGTTCGCATAAACGGGGAAGACGGGATTCAGGCTCCAATTGCTCCAAACGCCCAGATCGGTCGATTGGGGCGAAAGCTTGCAGAACTGGACTACGACTCGGCCTTTGCCAAACTGTCGGTCAACTATAAAGGGGGCTCCGTTTCGCAGACTCGCAAGAATGCTCGTCTCACCACTTGTGGGAAGACGCCAGTCGGGATCAATCGCGTAATAAAAATGGACATCGATGACCGACAAAAAACTGTTCCGTTGGCCAGCAAAAACGCGAAACACCGGATGCTCGGAAACCTCGACATCCGGCTTGGTTCGATCAGCGTCGTCGAGCATTTGCGAGGGCACATCGAGCGGCGCAGGTAAAAGCCCCACTCCGTCGCGATAGAGTCTTTCATTGTAAAAAGGTCGATGGACTTGGGGGCCCAGAAAAATCCCGAGACCGCCCCCTTGCTCGACATACTGCTCGAGGGCGGCCACTTCGGTCTCATCGAGCCGCGCGACGTCGAGCAGACAGATCGCGGCAAATTTCTTTAGTTGGTCGTGCTTCCGAAGAAAGCTGGGACTTTCGACCTGAGGATTCCAGCCCGGCTTGCTCGTACCGCCTGGATTCAGCGCGGTCCGCAGAAAAAAACCATCGTCTCCTTCACGCGATCCGTCGACAAGCAGAATGGGAAACTCGCCCGGCACTTGGCAGGCAAAGTAACCGACGTTGTCGATCTCCAGCGAATCGCTTTCCAAAGAGGCTTGCAACTGATGGGCACCTGCGGTGGGGAACGTGACTCGAAAGCGGCGTGTGACCTCTTCGCCCGGCGGAATTTCATCAAAAAGCACCGCCGGCAGTTGGTGGCCATCTTGCGTAACGCCGACCGTGACCGCGGCAGCCGGCTGGTCGCCGTAGTTCGCCACCTTCAATTGAAACCAAGTTTCGACCCCAGCCGCCCGAATTCCGGCCTCGGGCTCGAGACGCGTCACCGCCAGATTGGGGCGAGACTCTTCGACGCATTGCACCAAATGCAAACGGGCCGATTGTTCTCGCAACTGGCCAAGCAGTTGCCGAACTTCCGTCTCTTTTTCCCATTGATGGTTACGGAAATCAGAAATGATCGTCACGATGCGCGCTTCATCTTCAGTAGGCTCGGGAAGGCCAAGGGCCGCCTGGATCGCTTCGAGAGGCCCGGCGTCGGTTTCCGAAACTTGCAGTTTGCCGAGGAGCGATTCGATCTCGTCGGCCAGTTGTCGGTCGAGCGACCGATCTCCCAAGTCGAACTCTGCCCCCGCCGAGAGATGTGCAGTTTGCGAAAACCGCAACAACGTCAGCTTTTGAGGTTCGGACCGAGCCATCGCCTGATCGACCAATTGGCTCACCACCCGTTTGGCTTCTTTGAGCGCATGGGTCTGCCCCCAGCGGTCGGCCATCGAATAACTGTCGTCGAGCAAAATCAAATGATGGGTGGTCCCCTGGCCGAGTAGCCTTCCCCAGGAGGACCGCAAAATCGGACCCGCCAACATAAAAACCACCAGCGCCACGGCCGCAGTACGAAGCAGAAGCAAAAGCAATTGACGCAAGACGATCCACTTTTTGTTGCGTCGCTGACTTTCCAGCAGAAACTCCATCGCCGCCCATTCGACACGCCGATGCCGTCGCAAATTGATCAAATGGATCACTAGCGGCAGAGCAATCAGCGGCAATCCAATCGTTAGCAGCGATTGAAACAAAAACGACACTTCTATCTCCTATCAAAGCTTGCAAAAAATTTCACCACAAAGCACACAGAGATCACCGAGTGAAAGAGGGGATAAAAATGAACCACAACGGAACTACGGAAACAAAGAAATTATTTTTTTCGTGGTTCCCGTTGTTTCGTTGTGGTTCAACTTCTTTCTTGAAACTCGGTGTTCTCTGTGCCTCCGCGGTTATTTTTCTTACCTTATTTTTCAATGCATTCTTGCCGACGCCACCCGCCGGCACAAAAACGCGGCCAGGGCCGCATCCAACGGATCGCTTGTTCGCACCAAGGCATAGTCGACCGCGTCGCGGGCACAGCCGCGCCGTAAGGTAGTCAGGAATGTTTCTAGGGCTTCGAGGTATCCATCGCGCAGTGCCCGGGGGTTGCAGGTCATGTGCTCGGGTAGCTCCATTCCTTCAAATCGTGTGGGGCCCTCGAACGGAAAATCGAGCTCATCATCGTCCATGATGTGAATCACCAGCACATCATGGCCACGTTGACGCAGGAGCCGCAGCCCTCGCAAAACCGATTCCACGTCGCCTAATAAATCAGAAATTAAAACCATCAGGCCGCGGCGAGGGCTGACTTCGACGATCTCTCGCAGAATCGCTCCGGTGTCGGTCTTGTTTTGGGGATCGCTCGCATCGAGCGCACGGACGATCGTCTTCAGATGCGTCTGCCTGCTACGCTGCGGCGTTCGCGCTCGAATCGTCTCGTCAAACGCGATGCAACCGACCGAGTCGTGCTGTTTTAGCAGTAGGTAGGCAAGGCTCGTGGCAACCGTCGCTGCGTATTCATATTTATTGAGCGGCCCCGAACCGTACTGCATGCTTGCCGAAACATCGACCATCAGCGTGCAACGCATGTTCGTATCTTCTTCGAACTGCTTGACGTAGAGACGATCTTGCTTGGCCCAGACTTTCCAGTCGACGTGCCGAAGATCGTCGCCGGGCGCGTATTGCCGGTGCTGCAAGAACTCGACCGACTGGCCAAAGTAAGGGCTTCGGTGCATACCGCTGAGCAGCCCTTCGACGATGTGCCGAGCGCGCAATTCGAGTCGACCAATCCGCCGAATCGTCTCAGGATGCAAAAATCGTTTGGAATCGGGCGTCATTGGCCAACTCATCCTCCTGGGTTGGCGTGGATTCGAGCAGCGCGTCGATGATGCTGTCGGACGTGATGCCGTCGCTCTCCGCGGCAAAGTTGACCACGATCCGATGACGCAACACGGGCCCCGCCAACGCCTGGATATCTTGAACCGTCACATGCGACCGCCCCTGCATCAACGCCCGCGCTTTGGCACCGACGACAAGAAACTGCACCGCACGTGGCCCGGCTCCCCAAGCCAACTGATCGGCCACGATCTCGGGCACCCCTTCTTCGCCGACACGCGTCTGCCGCACCAGCGACAGCGTGTAGCGAATCACATGATCGCTGACCGGCACTTCACGCACCAAATTTTGCAGCGCAAGAATTTCCTCCGGCGCGACGGTCGGCACAATCGAATCGGACTGCGTCGTAGTCGTGCGACGGGCAACTTCAAACTCCTGCTCAAAACTTGGGTACGTAACCAGCACTTTGAACATAAACCGATCTTGCTGCGCCTCGGGCAACGGATAGGTCCCCTCTTGCTCAATCGGATTTTGCGTCGCCAAAACAAAGAACGGATCGGACAACTGATGTCGAACCCGACCGACCGTCACCTGCCGTTCCTGCATCGCTTCGAGCAGCGCCGCTTGTGTCTTCGGCGGCGTACGATTGATCTCGTCGGCCAAGATGATATTAGAAAACAGCGGTCCTTCAAGAAAGCGGACTTCACGCTGCCCGGTCGAGCGGTTTTCTTCAATGATATCGGTGCCCGTGATGTCGGCAGGCATCAGATCGGGCGTAAATTGAATCCGGCTAAACGAGAGGCTCAGCGACCGAGCCAACGTGCTAATGAGCAGTGTCTTCGCCAGCCCCGGCACACCTTCGAGCATACAATGCCCTCGACTGAACAGACTGATGAGCAGTTGGTCGATAACATCATCTTGCCCAACGATGACCTGCCGCAATTGTTGGCGAATGCCTTCGACCGCCTTGGCCAGTCGCTGGATCACTTGTTCGTCGGCAGCGGTTGATTCGGAGTTGTTCATTCAAGTAGTGCCTGGGAATAGCTCAAAAAAATAGGATTGGTATTTTGGTCAGGGCACCGGCTAGGGTTGTTTTGGCCCTTTTTTCATCGCTGATAGACCGGCAAACTGGCCCGTTCCAATTGCAGAATGATAAGGTTTAGCGACGTCGTGTAAACCGGGCCTACGTAACCCTGCTTCCAAACCGTCACGGCATGATCGCCGATTTGAATCTGGTCGGCTTCTTCCAGCAGACGCTTGCTCACCTCGCGGCGGTAGGTTTCCCAGCCACTGCCCCCTTCGCGGTACATCACCTGGGCATAATAAAAATGGGCATAGTGCCAATGGCCAAAACTGTCGTGGCTGCCCGGCTTGAGATGCTGCTTGCAATACGCCAACATCTTGGGGACATAGGTGTCGTCGTACTCGCCTGCGTTGTAGAGACACGCAATCGCGGCCGCGCTGATCGCGGGCCGGCTGCCTCCGCCCTTCGAGCTGTATTGCACCCCGCCGTCGGTATGCGTGCATTTGTGGATGTAGCCAATCGCTTTGTCGATAATTTCCTTAGGAACCGGGATCGC
>JAADIN010000078.1 GCA_013151315.1 Planctomycetota bacterium
GTGCGCAACGCTCCGTTCCGTGTGCCAGAGAAGCTGGAAGTCAACTAGCGATGGCTACAACGCGCAAAACGATGACGCGCGAAGATGTCGAAAAAGTTTCGCGACTCGCCCGCTTGCGGTTTAGCCAAGCCGAGCTAGAAACCCTCAGCGACGAGCTCGCGCAGGTCGTAGGCTACATCGATCAACTGAGCGAGGTCGACACCGAGGGCGTTCAGCCCATGGTTCATGCGGTCGAAGTGAGCAACGTGTTTGCCACCGACGAAGTGAGGCCCAGCTTGACTCGCGAGCAGGCGCTGGCCAATGCTCCTAGCCACAACGAGCGAGGCTATCTGGTGCCGCCCGTATTAGGTAGCTTTATCTCCAACTGAAAGAAGTTGCCCGCAAAACACGCGAAAGGACGCGAAAGTTAGTGTCCGTACTTCTAAATTTGTCACGAAAAAAACGAGGATTTGATTTCTGAAACACTAATTTGCACTAGAGCATTTCCTATAAAAGCGTAGCCACAGAGCACACCGAGGTCTCAGAGGAAATACTGGAGCGAGTAACCTTATCTCTGTGTTCTCTGTGAACTCTGTGGCTACATAATTGAAGGAACTGCACTAATCCTCGCTAATTTGATTAGTGCAGATCAGCGAAGAGTTAGTGTTCCGACTTGTAAATTGGAACTACTGAGTGTTATTCAGGAACATTTGACGGGATGCTTTGGTGTGAACAAACCGAGGAATTCGTTGACAAGAACTCTTGGTTTTCGCGAATTTTCGCGTGTTTCGCGGGCATGTTTTTGCTAGCATTTTCACTTTGTGCGACTTACGGTGCCCGTCCATGTCGTTAATCGAACGCAGTGCCTCTGATCTTCTCGGGCTCCTCGCCCGTGGCGAAGCATCTTCGGTTGAAGTAACGCAAGGGTTCCTTGACGAAATCGAATCTCAAGACGCGCAGGTTGGCGCTTTTCTGCGAGTGGATGCCGAGGCCGCACTTCGGCGAGCTGCCGAAGTCGACCGTCGCCGCCAAGCGGGGGAAACCCTTGGCAAGTTGGCCGGATTGCCTATCGCCGTAAAAGACGTACTCTGCGACAACGAGACCAAAACCACCTGTGCCTCGCGGATGCTGGAATCTTTCCACCCTCCCTACGATTCTACGGTGGTGGCCAAACTAAAATTAGCAGACGCGGTGCTCCTCGGCCGGACCAATATGGACGAGTTCGCCATGGGCGGGTCGACCGAAAATTCCGCCTTCCAAGTGACCCGAAACCCCTGGGATCTGGAGCGTACGCCCGGCGGTTCCAGCGGCGGCGCGGCCGCCTGTGTGGCCGCCGGCATGGTGCCGCTTTCGATTGGCACCGACACGGGCGGATCGATTCGCCAGCCGGCCGGACTGTGTGGCGTCGTGGGAATGAAGCCCACTTATGGCCGCGTCAGCCGATTTGGATTGGTTGCTTTTGCGAGCAGCCTCGATCAAGTCGGTCCGCTCGCTCGCTCGACCCGGGATGCGGCGCTGCTACTGGAAGCGATTGCGGGTCACGATCCGCAAGATGCCACGTCGCTTGATGTCCCCGTGCCAAAATACTCGGCAACCGTTGATCGACCACTTAAAAACTTGCGATTGGGAATCGTCCGCGAACATTTTGCGTCGGGACTCGACACCGAAGTAGAATCCGCGGTTCGCGCGGCCATAGGCGTTTACGAATCGTTAGGCGCAGAGGTGAAGGAAATTTCTTTGCCGCACAGCAAATATGCCGTGGCGACTTACTACGTAATCGCCCCCAGTGAGGCCTCGAGCAATCTGGCCCGTTACGATGGCGTCCACTACGGCTATCGCACCGAGCAGATCGACGACCCGGACTCACTCGACTCGCCGCTGGTCAACATGTACCGCCAGTCGCGTGCCGAAGGTTTTGGACCTGAAGTGAAACGCAGGATCATGCTCGGCACCTACGCGCTCAGTGCAGGTTACTACGACGCTTATTACCTCAAGGCTCTCAAAGTCCGGCGACTGATCCGGCAGGATTTCGATGCCGCATTCGTCGATCTCATTGCAAGCCCGGTGACTGCTCACCCTGCTTTTAAGTTGGGCGCAATGGCCGACGACCCGCTGGCCATGTATTTGGTTGACCTGTACACCGTCAGTGCCAATCTCGCGGGCCTGCCCGGCATCAGTTTGCCTTGCGGATTTAGCAGCAGCGGCCTGCCGATTGGTCTGCAACTGCAGGCACCGCCGCTAGCCGAAGAAACGCTGTTGCGCGGTGCCCACATGTTTGAGCAAGCAACCGATTGGAGCGACTCCCGGCCTCCAGCTGCGAAGGATTAAAATTGCCCGCGAAATGTGCGAAAAAACGCGAGAAAGGAGGGGTTGGTGACATGAGTCAATTGATTCTTCCGGAGGAGAGCTATCGGATCATGGGAGCATGTTTTGAGGTCTACAAGAGAATGGGATGTGGGTTTCTTGAACATGTTTATCAAGAATGTCTCGAGATGGAGTTTGAGTTTCAAGGCATTCCTTTCCAGTCCCAGCCAGAAGTAAGACTTGCCTACCGAGACAAAAGGTTGACGGCCTACTTTGTCCCCGATTTTATTTGCTATGGACAAATACTTATAGAAATCAAAGCCGTTTCATCCCTCGTCGATAGCTTCCGTGCCAAAATGATCAATTACCTCCATGCGACGCAACAACCACTTGGCCTACTGATAAATTTTGGACACTCCCCCAAACTCGAATACGAAAGGCTAGCCCACACCCAGAGGTAACCGCCCCTCATTCCTTCTTTGTTCCCCTTTCTTTTTTTTCGCGTTCTTTCGCGCATTTCGCGGGCAACTTTTTCCATGGCACCCTCCTACACTACCGTCATCGGCTTAGAAGTTCACGTGCAGCTTGCAACGCAGAGCAAGCTGTTCTGCGGGTGCAGTACGCAGTTTGGGGCGGAGCCGAATACTCAAACCTGCCCGGTCTGCATCGGCCTGCCCGGGAGTTTGCCGGTTATGAATCGCACGGCGTATGAGTTGTCGCTCAAAACTGCGGTTGCGCTCGGCTGCGAGATTCCTGAGTTTACCAAGTGGGACCGCAAACAGTATTACTATCCTGACTTGCCCAAGGGTTATCAGATTAGCCAATTCGACTTGCCGATGTCGGCGGGCGGACATCTCGAAATCTGCGATGCCAAAGATCGCTTTGAGCCGAAACGGATCAGAATCACTCGAGCGCATCTGGAAGAAGACGCCGGCAAGAGTGTTCACGACGAGGTGGGTGGCAAAGCCGACAGCGAGATTGATCTCAACCGCACCGGCACGCCGCTGCTGGAAATCGTCTCGGAACCCGACATGCGTAGTTCGGCCGAAGCCCGGGTGTATCTCGACGAACTCAAGCTACTGCTGGTTTACCTTGGCGTCTCCGATTGCAACATGCAAGAAGGCAGCCTGCGTGTCG
>JAADIN010000195.1 GCA_013151315.1 Planctomycetota bacterium
CGGGACCAAAGCCTTCGGGCTTTGGCAGGTACCAATACGTAAAAGCATCTTCCATGCCAAACACAAAAACGTCTGAAAACGCGAGTAAAACCGCTCGAGTCGGGTCCAATCGGTAGGAAAGGACCGACCCGAGTATCAATTCGACGGCGCGCTGTTACGAATTTGATCGCACTATTTAGTTATCGAGCTTTGCCAAATACTTCGCAGGGTCTTCAAGCAGTGGATCTCGACAACCTTCGCAGCAGATCCAGACCTGCTGTCCGTCGACATCAATCTTGATCGGAGCCCCCATCGCTCCAAGCATTTCGTCGGAGACTGGGCAGATATGCTGCTTCTCTGCCGAGGCTGCGTCTTCGGGCGAGAAATCAGCCAGTGCGGCCTTCATCTTCTCCATGTCGGTCATGGCGCCGTCACTTTCCTCGTCGTGGGCATGGTCGTCATGCCCTTCTTCGTGGTCGCCATGTTCTTCGTGATCACTGTCGTGGGTGGATGAACCTGATTGCGACGATTCCGACTCAGCAGGCCCACTACAGCCATTGAGACCTAATAAGAGTGCAACCGCTACAGAAAAAACCATTGGGAGTTTCATAGCTTCCCTCCAAAAAAAACGAAAAATTCGGGCAGGCAACACAGGCTCAAATACGAAGGAACCAACACCCTACCCCGGGACCTGCCTCATCATTACCGTTTGTAGAACATTGGGCAAGTTCTTCAAGCGTTTTTGGCTAATTCCGGGCAAGGAGGTCAGGAAAGCGCTTCCTCTGTGGCTGCTTCTGCAAGGTCGAGTACAAAATCGGCGTCGAGTTCTACGTCGTCGGCCGTGCTCGCTTCGGTAGTTTCGATCTTTATTGCGAAGGGACTTTCGCTGGCGCCCTGATCGCCGAAGCTAACGCCGAGCGCTCGAGCCGCCTGGACGGCGGAGCCGTGGGGCTCGACCTGCCGCAGCTTGTTGACGGCTTCGATGATGGGCACACTTTTGATTTCCGGCGGATGGTAACAAACCATTTCGCCAAAACGACCTTCGAGAACTAACCGGACCGCGTGGGCTCCGTATTGGGTGGCAAGCACGCGATCAAAAGTGGTTGGCGCGCCGCCCCGTTGGAGATGGCCGAGCACCGAGGTTCGCGTCTCGCGGTGCAAGCGACGTTCGATTTCTGCGGCGACCAGATGCCCGATGCCTCCCAAGCGAGCTTGGGCCCCCTGCTGGTCCTCGGCGACGAGGCCACCTTCGGGTAGCTGGGCACCTTCGGCCACCACGACAAGCGTAAATCGCTTGCCTTGGCTTTCGCGATCAAGAATTTTGTGGCAAACGTCTTCGTAGGTCCAGGAAATCTCGGGGATGAGGATGACGTCGCCGCCGCCTGCGATTCCTGCGTGCAGTGCGATCCAGCCTGCGTGGCGACCCATCACTTCGAGAACCATGATCCGTTCGTGACTGGCGGCCGTGGTGTGCAGTCGATCGAGCGCGTTGGTGGCACAATCAATCGCGCTATCAAAGCCAAACGTAAACGCGGTGGCCGAGAGGTCGTTGTCAATCGTTTTTGGAACCCCGACGACGGGAATACCGTACTCGTGGAACTGCTGGGCGACGGCGAGCGAACCGTCGCCACCGACGCAAATCAAACCCTCAATGCCAAGTTGGTCGATGGTCGTTTTTACGCCTGCGAGCAGTTCGGGGTCGAGCTCGACCCGATCGGAAACGCCGACCGTTGCGGCGAAGCGACCTTTGTTGGTCGAGCCCAAAATGGTCCCGCCTTGGTTGAGAATTCCAGTGGTGTTTTTTGGGGTCAGCGTTTTGTATTGCACGGGATCGTAGAGGCCTTCATAGCCTTTGAGAAAACCGACGCAATCGTAGCCCAGTTGTCCCGAAGTTTTTACCGCACCGCGAATGACGGCGTTGAGTCCGGGGCAGTCGCCGCCACTGGTGAGAATACCGATACGCTTTTTGGACATGGTGGAAGGCTTCCTGGCTGTTGGTTCCGAGTCGTTTGGTGAAAAAAAGTTTCACTTATAAACCTACGGCGCAGGAGGATGCATGGGGAAAGCGTGGAGAGGTTTTTTTTGTTGCCATCGTTACAATCGGAAGCATGCGTGGCACTCCTCCTGCGATGTTACTAAAAACGGCCCGATTTGCTAGTTTTTAGGCTCATTAGGAAGCGCTTCGTCGTCTCAGCTTGTCAAACGGTTCGGCAATAAAATGTTGCTGAGAACCGAAGTGGGGCCCCGATGACTCCGGCGATCTGTGACTCCGGCGATCTGTCAGATCGCGGCTATTGCGGGATTTCGTGGCTAATGCGAAATTTATCGTTTGATTCGCGCTGAGCCGCCGGCGGCGGTGTGCTGGAGCTCTTCGAGCGTGATTTGGCTCGTGTCGCCGCGGGTGCTCATCAGCAGCGCGCCATGGGCTACGCCCAGGTCGACGCACTCTTGAGGGGCCATGCCGGTGAGGAAGCCATATGTAAACCCGGAGGCAAATCCGTCGCCACCGCCGACGCGGTCTTCGATTTCGAGATTGGGAAAGGAGGGGCCATCGAGGAATTTTCCGTCGTGCCACATGATGGCTGACCAATCGTTGACCAGTGCGGTTTTTACCCCACGCAAGGTGGTGCCGACGACTTGGATGTTGGGATAGTCGGCAACGACTCGGCTGACCATCGAGCGGAAGGCGCTGTTGTCGATTTCGCCTTTTTCGACGTCGACGCCTTCGACTTCGTAGCCGAGGACACTTTGAAAATCTTCTTCGTTGCCGATCAGGCAGTCGATGTACGGCACGAGCGGCTTGGTGGTCGCAATGGCTTCTTCAGATGTCCAAAGTTTGGAGCGGAAATTGAGGTCGTAGCTGACGATCGTGCCTGCGTCGTGGGCTGCTTTGACGGCTTCGGTGACGACAGCACGGGTGTTTTCGGAGAGCGCGGCAAAGATTCCGCCCGTGTGCAGCCAACGGACGCCCCGTTTGCTGAACAGAGTGTGCCAATCGATTTCGCCCGGCTTGATGCCGGCGGTGGCGGAGTGGCCCCGGTCGTAGAGCGTGGTCGAGCCCCGTTTGGAGGTGCCGACTTCAGTGAAATTCAGACCGATGCGATCGATGGCTCCGACACCGTCGTAGTCGCGGGTGATGGCGTGGGAGATATCGAGGCCGGCCGAGCGGGCGTGATTGGCGATCATTCGGCCCATCGGCGAGGTGTTGAGTCCGCCGACCCAGCCGGTTCGTAGGCCAAGGCGAGCAAGGGCGTACGAGACATTGTATTCACCGCCGCCAACCCAAACTTCAAGGGAAGGGGCAAATTCGATTCGACCGTGGCCGGCGGGTGAGAGTCGCAACATGCACTCGCCAAGCGAGACGAGGTCGAGTTCACACTCAGAGGCAGGTTTTACTTTCAAACTCATTGCGTTGGGTTTCCCTTGGAGCGGAGCAGATTTCATCAAAGCACAGTGTAAAAAATTGAGAGGTTCGAGTCGAGGGTTGAGCCAAAAAGGGAGCGTTCTTTTTTCTCTCTTTTCTCCTCAAGCAGGGGAACAATCAAGCCCCAACGGTCCGCAACCAAGTATGCGCCATCAGTGCCGCCCCAGCGTTGGTGGGATGCACTCCGTCGCTGGCCCAGTGCTTCGCCGGTGCATGTTTGATCGCACGGTCAAACATGCTCTGAAACGGCACGAATGTAGCTCCCTCCGCCTCACTCACTCGCCTTGCCGCCGCGCGGAAGTCATCGAACTCAGGGAACCACTTGTCGTCGACCGCTCCGCAACGTAGCACAAAGGGTTCGCAAATAACGAGCCTGACGTTGGGTAGAGCTGCTTTCGTCCGCTCGATAAGTGCGTGGTAATCTTGCTCGTATTCCACGAAGGTTTTATCGTAATTGCCCTTGAGCTTGTGCCAAATGTCGTTCACTCCGATCAAGATACTTAGCACATTGGGCTTGATGTCCAAGCAATTTTCCTGCCAGCGATCATCGAGTTGATAGACCTTATCGCCGCTGATACCACGGTTAAATATTTTCAATTCATCGTCAGGCCGATCGACCAGCATCGCTGCGGCAGCCAGCCACGCGTAGCCGTTACCAAGCGGTGCCTGTTGGTTTGGCTTGTCAGCAGTCGCGCGATCGCGTCCTACATCGGTGATCGAATCGCCTTGGAACAGGATCGTATCACCAGGACGAATTAGCGAAGTCGATTCGCCTGCATCCGTGGAATGATCTTCAGAGGAAGTATCTGTAGTGGCCGCCGTAGCCGCTATTGAAGCGCAGCCAAACGCAGTTAGGCCTGCCGAAACTTGGACAAACTCGCGACGATTGGACGCTGATGGGGAGGCCTTGGGGTTTCCTTGAGACATGGGCTAATCCTGCGAGACGAGGTCGAGTTCACACTCAGAGGCGGGTTTTACTTTCAAACTCATTGCGTTGGGTTTCCCTTGGAGCGGAGCAGATTTTGTAAAGGGCAGTGTAAAGAGTCGAGAGTCTAGCAGTCTAGTGCTTTGTCACCGCTTAATTTTAGGGTGATGTGTGAGCCGCACGGCGCTAGCCGCGGGTTGCGGAGCGTAACGGTATGCCCCTAGACCCGAGGCTAGCGCCTACGGCTCACAACACGGACCCTAATTCCTAGCTGAAACGCTGCACTAGCAGTCTTTTCGCTGTTAACCGGAGCAAGGTGCGTGCGGCTCCGAAGACTTCGCTGGAGCTGATTTTTGATTCTCCGGCGCGACGTTCGGTGAAGATGATCGGCACTTCGGCAAAGCGGGCTCCCAAGAGGTGCAAGTGCCAGAGAATCTCTTCAATGTAGGCGTAGCCGTCGTCTTGCAGCTCTTCCCAGGGAACTTGCTTGAGGAGCTCCGTTTGGTAAAGCCGGAAATTTCCGCTGCAATCTTTCACCGGCAAGCCGAGCAGGAAACGCGTTGCGGAGTTGATTGCGCGGCTGGCCAACAATCGTCGCCAGGGCCAGCCTTCGATTGCCCCGCCTGGGCAGTAGCGCGAACCGATCACCACGTCCGCGTTTTCAGATGCCTTGACGAGTTGCGGCAGCACGCGGGGCGGATGACTCCAATCGGCATCCAGGGTGATGAGCGATTGGTAGTTCTGCTCGATGGCCGTTTGCATGGCGGCTCGTAGGGCGGAACCGAGGCCCAGTTTTCCGGCTCGATGCAGACAGGAAAACCAGGGCGCCTGGCGAGCGAATTCGTCGCACCAACGGCCCGTACCATCGGGCGAGTTGTCATCGACGACTCGCAAGTGGGCGTCAGGTAGCTCGGTATGAATCGCTTCGACGAGCGAAGGGAGGGTTTCTATCTCGTTGTAGGTGGCCAAGGCGACGAGAAGCATGGGAGTCGCTAGTTGTTAGGCGCTGGGCGCTAGTTTTAGTTGGCCGACGTTTGGACGGGCGGCTCCCAACTTGCGTCTGCCAAACTGCTGAAAAGTTGGCGGTACTTACTGCCCGGCACGACCTTGACCTCGGCAGAGTGGCCGAGGTCCTCGATCACTAAAAGCTCGCCAAGTTCGCTGAGCTCGGATTCGCAGACCAGGGGTTCTTCGGCTACGGGTTCTTCGGACAAGGAGTCACAGACAAGTGGCGCGATCTCTTCGAGCTGGGTCGTTGTCGTTTCGCAAGTGAGGGCCGTTTCGCCCATTTCACAGTCATTTACCTCGCAGTGACTTAGCTGCTGGGCAAAGGTGGTATCGACTTGATTGAGGACCCTTTGCGCGGTGGCAAGCAACTGGTCTTCGAATTCTAGGTAGCGGTCGAGAACGACTTCTTCGCTGTCGAACGATTCGGCAAAAGGATTTTGCGATAGGGGCGGAATCGCGACGCTGCCGGCGGTCTCGAGTTCGTGCAACTGTTCGACCAATTGCTCGGTTGCGTCGAAGGTCTCGGCGTAGCATGCTTCGGGGCCGCTTTGCGAACTATAGAGGGAAATCGAAGCGGGCAGGTCGTCTTCGGCCTCTTGGGTTTCCGCTTCGTCGATCTCGGTCTCCCCAGTCTCCTCGGAAAAGGCGCGTTCCAAGGGATCATGCTCGTCGAGCGAGAGTTCGCCGAATTCCACCGCCGATTCCACCACCGATTCGCTGAGGTTCGCGGAGGTGGTATCCCAAGGGGCGGGTAGCTGTTGGAGCTCGGACCATGCTTGCTGCACGATAGTTCCGTCGAGTGGCGAGTAACCGGTCTCCTCGGCCATCCACAGGAGTTGATTGCCCAATTGGTTGAGAAGACGAGGTACGCCGTCGGTTGCGGCAAACAGGGCTTCGAGTCCGTCGGGAAGAAACAGTTGATCGGGCTCGCTGCCCGTGGCGGCCACTTGGGCGCGAATGTACTGGAAAGTTTCCTCGCGTCCCAGGGCCGAGAGATAGCAGCGCGTTGCGACGCGCTGGCTAAGTGTTTCCATCATCGGCTCGGCGAACCGTTCTTCCAAGGTGGCGTTTCCGGCCAAGACCAAACTCACGAGCAATGTGCCCTGGTCGGCAACGTTGGTCAATACGCGGAGCTCTTCAAGCAAACGGGCGGGCAGCGATTCGGCTTCGTCGACCAAGAGCAACATCCTGCGCGGGGGAGCGTTTTGCGGACGTAGGTGGCTGAGCAGAGAAACTCGTAGCTCGCCTTCGTCGAGTCCGCGAAAAGGCAAGCCGAGTTCTACGAGAATCATCTGGAGCAGTGCGCGGCGAGAACAAAGCTGCGCGCCAGGTAACGAGACGAGGACTCGCTGATCGCGGAACTGCTGGGCAAGGACCTCGAGCAAAAGGGTCTTGCCCGTGCCGGCAGGCCCAACGAGCAGGGCGGGCCCTTCGCCCCGGTCGATGCAACGGCTAATCTTCTGCCGAGCTTCCTCGATCGCGGTGGCGGGGAAGTAACGCTGTGGATCGGGCGCTGCGACGAATGCCCGGGATGGCGTGTTGGATGAGCACGGGTCGTTCATGGAGACGATTTTCTGTAGGCGTCAATTGAAGTAGGAGTGGGTCGCTCTTCGAGGGCGTACCGTTTGCGCGAAGTTCTGAGCCTCTGTCGACAAGCATCGGCTTTTGGAGGCGGGAGGCTTTAGGAGGGAGGCGGGAGGTGTTAAGCTCTAGGCGGTAGGAATCTTTCCCCAGGTGGCTTGCGTGTTTCGGATCAAAATTTGTGGAATAACGTCTGTGGAGGATGCCTTAGCAGCAGTCGGCGCCGGTGCCGATGCGATTGGGCTGAATTTCTACGGCCAGAGCTCTCGCTATGTGAAGCCTGAAATGGCGAAGGAGATTGCTGCCAAAATCTCTCCTGACACTATTCCAGTCGGTCTGTTTGTCAATCACTCTGCAAAAGATATTGAAAGCATTTGCGATGAAGTTGGACTCCAAGTCGTGCAACTTCATGGCGACGAACCTCCAGGATTTCTTGGCCAGCTTAATCGTGACCACAACATCGTGAGGGCACGGCGGGTTTCGGGAAAAGGACTGAAAGAGATAAGCGAGGACTTGCAAGCTTGTTCCGATCTTTCAGGCTCTTATCCAGACGCCATTCTGCTCGACGCAGAATCTCCTGGACAGTATGGAGGTACGGGGAAAACGATCTCTTGGACCGGTTTGGCCGACTATCGCAAGTGGCTTGGCGAGGTCCCGTTGATTCTCGCCGGCGGGCTCACTCCTGAGAACGTGGCCGAGGCGATTCGCACTGTTTGGCCGTATGGCGTGGATGTCGCGAGTGGCGTGGAGAGCTCGCCCGGCGTGAAAGATCACGCCAAGATGCAGGCATTTGTTGACGCAGCTAGGGCGGCGTTTCGAGAGCAAATTTTGGAGTAGCCGGACCGCCGCGCGGTCCGGTGATCCCGGAGGCAGGTGTGCCTCCGGCTATTCTCAAGTGTACCTCCGGCTATTACGCAAGTGTGCCTCTGGCTATTGGACCGTATTGCCACTGAACGCTCCATGCGGCTAGAATCGACAAAGTCGTTAGAATCAGAAAAAACGGAAGCCGGTATGAAGGTCGGCGATCCACTCCTTATTCAAACCACTTTCCGTCAAACCATACCAGGAGTCCCCGCCGTGGCCCAAGTCGAAACGCAGCTTCCCTTCAAAGTCGTCGATTGTTCCCCCGAAGAATTCGAGCGATTGGCCGATTGGGGCCGTAAAGAAATCACGCTGGCCGAGAACGAAATGCCCGGCCTCATGGCGTTGCGTGAGAAGCATGGCAAAACCAAACCGCTCGCGGGCGCACGAATCGCCGGCTGCCTGCACATGACCATCCAGACGGCCGTGCTCATCGAGACGCTCGTCGACTTGGGTGCTGAAGTCACCTGGAGCAGTTGCAACATTTTCTCGACGCAGGATCACGCCGCTTGTGCGATCGCAAAGACGGGCGTACCCGTCTATGCGTGGAAAGGCGAGGAGTTTGAGTGGTGCATCGAGCAGACGCTCACCGCCTTCCCTTCGGGCAAGCCGCTCAACTTGATCCTCGACGATGGCGGCGACCTAACCGCAATGGTCCATGACAAATTCCCCGAGCTGCTTGAAGACATCAAGGGCCTCAGCGAAGAGACGACCGCCGGCATTCATCGCTTGGATGTTTTGGTTCGCGAAGGGCGACTGCAAGTCGCCGCAATCAACGTCAACGACAGTGCCACCAAAAGCAAGTTCGACAACCTGTACGGTTGCCGCGAGTCGCTGGCCGACGGGGTCAAACGGGCGACCGACATCATGCTCGCCGGCAAGGTGGCCGTCGTCTGTGGCTATGGCGATGTTGGCAAGGGGTGTGCCCACAGCCTGCGAAGCTATGGCTGCCGCGTGCTCGTGACCGAGATCGATCCGATCAACGCCCTGCAAGCCGCGATGGAAGGTTTTGAGGTGATGACGATCGAGCAGGCCTCGAAAGAGGGCAACCTCTACGTCACAACCACCGGCAACAAAGACATTATCCTGGGCGAGCATATCGCACAGATGCCCAACGATGCCATCCTCTGCAACATTGGCCACTTCGATACCGAGATCGACATCGCTTGGCTCGAAGCCGAGGTTGCAGCGGGCCGTGTCTCGAAGGACATCATCAAGGGCGAAAAAGAGGGGGCCGTCGACCGCTACACGTTTGCGAAGTCGGGCAACTCGGTCATCATCCTGGCCAAGGGCCGGCTGGTGAATCTGGGCTGTGCCACCGGTCACCCGAGCTTTGTGATGAGCATGTCGTTCACCAATCAGGTACTCGCCCAACTCGAGCTCTGGGAAAACGGCAGTGCCTACCAGGTCGAGGTCGTCCGCCTCTCGAAGCGACTCGACGAAGAGGTCGCCCGGTTGCACCTCGACAAGCTGGGCGTCGAGCTGACGAAGCTAACCCAAGAGCAAGCCGACTATATTGGCGTGCCGGTCGAGGGTCCGTACAAGGCGGAACACTACCGGTATTGATCCACTGCGGAATTTGGAATTCGAATTCCAAATTCGTGTTATTCCGCATTCCGAAATCCGCATTCCGAATTCTTCCCATGCCTCATATTTCTGCTTTTCGTGGCGTCCGCTACGACCTTGGCCATGTTGGTTCTTTGAGCGACGTCATCGCTCCGCCCTACGATGTGATCGACGCCGAGCTGCAACAACAGCTTTACGATCAGAGCGAGTTCAACTGCACTCGGCTCATCCTGGGGCAAGATCAGCCGGGCGACGACGACCGCAACAACCGCTATTCGCGGGCGGCTCGGTTTCTGAAAAACTGGCTCCACGATGGGGTGCTGTTCACCGAAGCCAATCCGGCCATTTATGTTTACCACCAGGAATTTGAGGAAGCGGGCCAAAAATTCACACGGCGGGGTTTTATGTGCCGCACGCGGCTCGAACCGTTTGGCGAAGGCAATATCCATCCGCATGAAGAGACGCACGGCGGGGCAAAGGCCGATCGGCTGAAACTGTGGCAGAACTGTCGAGCGAATCTGAGCCAAATCTTTGGCCTCTATCCGGACCCCGAGAATGTCGCTCAGGATTTGCTCGAAGAGGCGATCGTAGGCCAGACGCCCCTCGAAGCGACCGACCACATTGGCGTGCTGCATCGGCTCTGGCCAGTAACCGATGTCGCGGTGATTACCAAGGCGGTTGCGGCGATGGGCGGCAAACCAGTTTACATCGCCGATGGCCATCATCGCTACGAGACGGCCTGCAACTATCGCGATGCGTTGAAGTCCGAGATGGAAGCGAAGGGCGAAAAATTCGACGAACAACATCCGGCCAACTTCGTACTGATGATGTGCGTCTCGATGAGCGACCCGGGCATGATCGTTTTGCCAACGCACCGACTGTTCCGCGGCTTGCCGGCGATGACGTCTGCGGAGCTTTGCGAGAAGCTGGGCGATTGTTTTGATACGCAACCAGCCGGCGAAGGTCCCGAACAGGCACCGGAGCTATGGGAGGAAATCGAAACCGAAGACAACCAGAGCACCTTGGCCCTGTTCACGGCGGAAGACCAGCAGTGGACGATCGTTCGGCTAACCGCTGCCGGAAAAGAAAAAATGGCCCAGGTGGCCGGCGATCATTGCGACGATTGGCAGGGCCTGGGCGTAAGCATTCTGCACCGGTTGATAGTCGAGACGCTACTGGACCGGCCCAATCTGGCGGCTCCGAAATACGTCCGTGCGATTGAAGAAGTCGTCGACGGACTCAAGCAGGGCGACTCGGTGGGCCGCGATCATACGGGCCAAGAAGCGAGCGGGGGACGATTCGAGTTGGCCGCGATGGTGATGCCAGCCACGCTCGATCACATCCGGGCAATCAGCAACGCGGCCGAACGGATGCCGGCCAAAAGCACGTACTTCTATCCCAAGCTGCTGAGCGGTCTGGTGATCAATCCGCTTGAGTAAAGCGAGAGCGGAAAGTGGAAAGCCGACGCGATTTCCTGCCGCTTCCCGATTTTGCTTCCCCGTTTCACGTGAAACCATATAGGCGACCCTGGTTGCCCTGGGGGTCTGCGCGTTCCACGTGAAACACGTAGGATGTGGCGATCGTTTCACGTGGAACGAGTTCTTACGGTTGGGTGGTCGATAACATTCTCGTGGTCCTATGTGTCGCGTAGCCACACGGCAATTCCGAATTCCGCAATCCACAATCCGATTTCATTTATGGGTCGAGTCATTTGTATTGCCAATCAGAAGGGGGGGGTCGGGAAGACGACGACCTCGCTGAACCTTGCATGCACTTTGGCGATGGCTCGTCAGCGGGTGCTGCTGGTTGATCTTGATCCGCAATGCAATGCGACCACGGGGCTGGGACAGAGTCCATCGGAACGGCATGCGTTGGTTGATAGTCGGCCCCTACGTGAATCGTTTAGCAAGACCTATTTAACGGGGCTGTCGCTGCTCGCCGGATCGCGAAGTTTTCAGGATGTCGACGCCCTGGCGAATTCGTCGGACTCGCACTCGACGATGCTAGCGACCCATCTGTCGGGCAGCCTCGGCTCGTTCGACACGGTGCTTATCGATTGCCCGCCTTCGCTCGGGCCGCTGACGCGCACGGCGCTGGCGAGTGCTAGCGAAGTGCTGATGCCAATCCAATGCGAGTATTTCGCGATGGAGGGGCTGACGCAAATGATTGAGGTAATTCGCCAGACGATCGAACGGCCCAACAGCCGATTGAAATTTGGGGGCATCTTGCTCACGATGTTTGATGCGAGTGTGGACCTGACGGCCGAGGTCGCCCGAGAGGTCCGCGAATTTTTTGGTGAGATCGTTTTTCAAAATGTCATTCCACGAGATGTTGCCGTATCGGAAGCGCCGAGCCATGGAAGGTCGGTCGTCGATTACGCTCCCCGTTCGCGGGGCGCACGAGGCTACGTCGAGCTTTGCCAGGAGGTGCTAGAACGTGTCTAAGGCCAATGTATCAAGAGAACGGCGTTTGGGTCGAGGATTGGAAGCACTGTTGGGTCGGTCGGCAGAAGCGCCAGCCGAACCGCCCCAAGAAGAAGTCACGCTGGGCATCGTTCGGACGGACGATCCCGAGTCGATCTCGCGCGACGAGGACGGGCAAAAATGGCTCGACCTGGGTTCGATTGTGGCGAATCCCTATCAGCCTCGCCAACAATTCGACGAAGCTGAGATTGCCGATCTGTGTGATAGCATTCGCACGCACGGTTTTCTGCAGCCGATCGTGGTACGTCAGGTCGACGGGCAGTTTCAGATCATTGCCGGCGAACGGCGTTTTCGCGCCGCGCAACTTGCCAACTGGGAAAGCGTCCCTGTACAAGTTCGCGAGGTCGAAGATCGCGAAATGGCCGAGCTCGCAATTGTCGAAAATGTTCAGCGGAAGGATCTCAATGCGCTGGAAAAGGCCACCTCGTTTCAGCGATACCTTCAGGAATATGGAGCTACGCAAGAAGAGTTGGCCGCTCGAGTGAACATCGATCGGTCGACGGTCGCCAATCTCGTTCGGCTGCTCGAGCTTCCCGAGCAGGTCAAGCAAATGCTCACCGATGGCCAACTTACGCAGGGCCATGCCCGCGCGTTGCTTCCGCTAGGCGACGAGCACGAGCAGTGCGAATTTGCGAAGCAGATCCACAGCGAATCGCTTTCGGTTCGCGCGACCGAGCAGTTGATTCAAGATCACATCCACCGAGCCGACGCCGAACCGTTTTCGGTCGTCGCAGCCGAGGACGGCACGAAGCCCGCCAAGCC
>JAADIN010000068.1 GCA_013151315.1 Planctomycetota bacterium
TCGTCGCCGGCGACCCGTTTGTCGTAGATCATTTTGTTGATCCGACCAAACAAGTAGGGCGGCAAACGATTGACGCGTTCTGCGACTTCCACTTGGAAGGGGGGATTGCTAGACGAAGGGTCGGTAGACATAGGCTCAATTCGGTGGGGGACTGGGGGAGAAGACCAAGTATACCCGTTGTCGGTTCGCAGCCCAATGGAGGGGCGAGTAGCCGGAGGCACACCTGCCTCCGGGGTGCTTTAGAGAGTAATGGCTCAGAGCGAGCGTGCCCGGACCGCGTGCCCGGACCGCGTGCCCGGACCGCGTGGCGGTCCGGCTATGGGCCTGCTGTGGGGCGGACGGCTGCATCTCGATGAGCATCGGCTTGACGTTTGACCGGAGCGAGCGAAGTGCCCGACAGGTAATTGTCGATCCGAGATTGACCGCGAATCGATTCAAATTTCTCTGCCATCGCCAGCCGCAATTTTTTTTCGTAAATGTCCTTTTGCAGAATCTCCTGCACGTCGGACTGATGGACATCGATTCGCTCGGTGCGGCCCTCGCAAAGCAAGACAATAAACTTGTCGCCCACCTGCACGATCCCCGGGCCCGGCTGGAGATCGAATGCAACGTCTTCGAGTTGCGGTTGGCCTCCAAAACGCCCCAGCGGTGGCACCTCGCCTCGCAACGCTTTGCTCGTGGGCTCGATCGAGTACTCCTCGGCAAGGTCGCCAAAGTACTGGACGGTTGGAGTGCGACGCGCTTTGTCCCATACCTCTTGCGCTCGCCGCATGGTTCCCAGCACGATCGCTCGGCATCGAACTCGCTCGCCATAGTTGGCCTCGAAACCCTTTTGGATATCTTCCTGAGAAATTTTTACGTCTTCCGCGGTCAGCTTTTTCAGCGCCGCCGAGGGCCAAACCGAATCTCGCATGTATTGATCGCGGCTGAGCCCTTGCTCATTGGCGATTTTCTCCATCCACTGCACGAGATCAACCTCTCCCTTTTCGTCGAACACGCCCGACAGTTCGGCCGCATGGCGGATTTCTGCTTGCAAGTCGTCTTCCGAAACGGTCAGCTGAACCTGTTTCAGAGTTTGCTCGAGCAGAAGTTGGGAAATTTCGGTTTCGAGCACCTCTTCGCCGTGACGAAGCATGCATTCTTGGCCCAGTTCTTTCATCGTAATACGATCGCCATTCACCAGCGCCACCACCCCCGGCAGCGTCTCTCGTAGTTGCGGGTCGTTGTAGACATTTTGGATCGTCGCCGAAGCTTGCAACTGGGCGAATAACTGATGGGCCATCTGGCGAAGCTTTTCGTCTTTGATCTTTTCGACAATCTGCTGCTTGGTTTTCTCGCGATCCACTTGCCGTGGCTCAAGGTGCCCTTCGCATTTGAGAATCACAAACTGCTCGGCCACGCGGATGATCGACGAAATTTGCCCCGGTTCGAGTCCAAACGCTTCCTTCTCGAGTTTTGAATCACCCACATGGCGGCGAATCGGTTGGATCAATCCGCCCACACTGGCGCTGTTGATGTCGATCGAATGTTCGATAGCCAGACGCGCAAAATTGTCGGGCTGGGCCGTTAGCTGGGTGTGGATCTGACGAGCCAAGTCGGCGTTGCCTACCGCGATCAGTCGCGTCCGAACCATCGGGCCGAATTCTTTCTCGAACGCCTTATTGATTTCGTCATCCGAAACCTGCAAGTCGGCCGCGGCAAGTTTCCGCAACGCGAGTGTAGGCCAAACAATGTCGCGAGCGTACTCTTGCGCCGTGATGTCGCGCTCTTGGGCCAGCATTTCGAGCCACTGCTCGCGCCCAAGCTGAAAACGGGCCGCCATGCGATCAATCTCCGCAGCAATTTCTTCGTTGCTGATCGTAATCTTTCGCTTTTTGCAGTGGTTAAGGATCAACCGTTTATTGACCAGGCTTTCGAGCACCTCTTGCCCATGACGACGGACGCAAGCGTCAAGCAAATCCTTACGACTGATGTCCTGGCCATTGACGAGCGCCATCACGTCGTGCTGCGGGCGCTCGACGCGAGGCATCGCATCGGCATTGCGCGCTGCCTTGGGTTGCGGCGCTGCCGCAGCAGTTTGATCGCCTTCGAGCGAGCGAACTTGAATCGCCACGGCCAGCACTGCCACGGCACCAAGAAGCCAACCGAACTGGTGTTTCCACGCCCAAGCCGTTGAACGAGTGCCTAGCGGTCGCGACGTGATGCCTTTGCGAGAGGTTGCCTTGCGTGAAGTCTCTGGACGAGACATAGCGGTTTCTCCATAAACCGAGTCTTAGCTGGGGTGGGTCAACGCGCGGCGGGTGCGCGAAGAAACGGGGTATCGGTAAAGAAGTATGCCCGATGCACGGAATGCAGGCAAGAGAAGTTGAAGGAGTGCTAGCAGCGAGTTTAGTCCAGAGTCCAGAGCCTAGAGTCCAGAGCAAGAATGTCTTCCTAAGCTCTGGACTCTCAGCTCCCTCACTCGTCCATCACTTCCACTTCTTTCGCCTTAGCCAACTCGGTGACCTTGCCTTCGTACTTCTTGGTCAGCTCTTGCGTCTCTTTCTTCGCATCGTCGCGGTCGTCCTCCGTCATTTCTTTGTCTTTTTCCGCTTGGTCGGCGTGCTTGTTGCTATCGCGGCGGATGCTGCGGATGGCGACCTTGGCCTCTTCGGCCAGCTCTTTGGTTCGGGTGACCATCGAGCGTCGGGCTTCGGTCGACAGGGCAGGGACGTTCAGCCGAATTACTTTGCCGTCGCTCTGCGGAGTCAGTCCCAAGTTGGCCCCGACGATGCCTTTTTCGATATCTTTGATTGTCGACGGGTCGAAAGGGCGGATGACCAGTTGCGAGGGCTCGGGAGCACTGACCGAGGCGATCTGCTTGATCGGCGTCGGCGAGCCATAGACATCGACGCGCAAGGAATCGACAAGCCCTGGATTGGCGCGGCCGGTGCGGATGCCGGTCAGGTCATTTTTAAGCTTGGAAACCGCCTTTTCCATTCGCTCTTCTGCATCAAGTTGAATTTCGTCGGCGTTCATGAGTGTTGCCTTTTATTGAGCTGGGAAATTAAACCACAACGAAACAACGAGAACCACGAAAAGAAAATCACCCGCGGTCTTTGTTCCGTAGTTCCGTCGTGGTTCATTTCTTTTGTTTTCTCCGTGCCTCCGGTGGTTATTCTAGGATGCTGACGCACCGCTCGTCACCGAAGTACCAATTTTTTCACCGCGCACCGCACGTTCGATGTTACCATCTTGGCGGTAGTTGAACACCAAGAGCGGCAGATTGTGTTCCATGCAGTGGGCGATCGCCGTCGTATCCATCACGCGAAGGTTTTGATCTTGTACCTGACGGAAGGTCAGGTCGCGATAGAGCACCGCATGGGGGTTTTTCTCGGGATCTTCGCTGAAGACGCCATCCACGCGAGTTGCCTTCATCAGGATGTCGGCCTCAAGCTCCAAGGCTTTCTGAGCCGCGGCCGTGTCGGTCGTGACAAACGGTGCTCCCGTGCCGCCAGCAAGAATGACAATGCGGCCTTTTTCGAGATGCCGTTTGGCTCGACGCCGAATGTACGGCTCGGCCACGCCATCCATTTTGACGGTGCTCATCAGACGCGTCTCGCAATCGATCGATTCGAGTGCGTCCTGCAAGGCCAATCCGTTGATGACGGTCGCAAGCATGCCCATGTAATGAGCGGTCGCTTCTTGGATGCTGGAGCTGCCTGCCGTGAATTGGGCTCCTCGGAGGATGTTGCCCCCGCCGATGACGATTGCAATTTGGACGCCCTGTTCGGCCGCGGTCTTGGTCTGCTTGGCAATATGCACGACCTCTTGCATACTGATGCCCCGCTCGCCAGGCGGCCCGAAACTTTCGCCGGAAAGTTTTAAGACGACACGCCGATACGGGCCGGGGGTTGGCATAACTTGGATTCCAAAGAGATAGGTAGTGATCTTGTGATGTAAAAAAAGCCGGGGGGTCGCAACCCCTCGGCTTTGGCTGAAGTGTTTAGGCCGCCGTGGTGGCGTCTGATTTTTCGTCACCCGACTCGCCCAATTGCCAGCGGATGAACCTTTTGAGTTTCATCCCGCCCGCCTGGGCTACTTTGCCGACCGTCTGTTTTTCGTCTTTTACAAAAGCTTGCTCTTCGAGCACGTGCTCGGCATAAAAATTCCGCATCCGGCCTTCGATCATCTTTTCGATGATATTCTCCGGTTTTCCTTCTTGGCGGGCCCGTTCGATTTGCAATTCGCGTTCTTCCGCGACTACGGACTCGTCCATCGCTTCTTTGTTCAATGCCTTCGGGTTCATCGCCGCGATGTGCAGACAAACTTCCTTGGCCAAATCATCGGTGCCGCCTTCCACTTCCAGAAGCACGCCGATCTTGGCCATGTGAACAAAACCACCCGAGGGGGCGTCGAACCGCTCGATTCGGGCAAGGCGAAAGACTTCGCGAATCTTGTTTTGGATATCATCCCGTTGTTCTTCTAGCGTCGAGCCACTTTTCGACGGCGAAGGTTGCGCCCAGAGCTCCTCGGGCGAGGCAGCGCCAGGGCCCGTGGCCAACTGCTTGGCCAGATCGTCGGCCAACTGGATGAACTCTTCATTGCTCGAAACGGGGGCCGACTCGCATTGCAGCTCGACGATCGCACCAATGCTTTCGCCGACACTTGCATAAACGCCGATCCGCCCTTCATCGGTCGTGCGGTCTTGCCGCTTGCCCATGAATTTTTTGCCCGACTCGCGTAGGGTCTGCTTGGCGACTTCCATATCTCCACCTGCCTCGCCGAGCGCTTTTTTGCACTCCATCATCGGCAGTTGGGTTTCGTCGCGTAACTGTTTCACCATCGCGGCAGTAATTTCAGCCATGGCGCAATCTCCTCGTTTTTATTTCGCTGGTGGTGGGGGGCCTGGAATAGGTTCTCAGTCTTTTGATGCAACTTTCAAAGGACTTTTAGCAGAAGCACCCTTGGCGGAAGTCGTTTCGACGCCTTCGCTTTGTTCGAGTTGCTTGGTAGCCGCACTGGCTTTTCCCTCAGCAATCGCGTCGGCCAAGATGTTCATAATGAGGTCGATCGAACGCATGCTGTCGTCGTTGCCAGGAATCGGCAAGTCGATCAGGTCGGGGTCGCAATCCGTGTCAATCAGCGCAACCGTGGCAATGCCCAGTTTGCGAGCTTCTTTGACGGCATTCTTTTCTTTTTTCGGATCGATGATGACCATGCACTCGGGCAGCCGATTCATAGTTCGCATGCCATTAAGGTTGCGATACATTTTTCGGTACTCACGATTGAGCGAAGATTGCATCTTCTTCGAGTACGAGTTGATCTCTTCGCTCTCGCGGATTCTTTCTAGCTCTTCGAGGCGCGTGAGGCGACTGCGAATCGTGCGGAAATTGGTGAGCGTGCCGCCCAACCAACGATCGTTGACATAAGGCATGCCGCAACGCTCGGCCGCTATTTGGACCGTATCGCCCGCCTGACGCTTGGTGCCAACAATCAGCGCCAAGCTGCCGCGCGATGCCACGTCGGCAAGATACTTCTTGGCTCGGAGAAGTCCACGAATCGTCTCGCGGATATCGATGATGTGAACCAGATTGCGGCGGGCGTAAATATACGGCCGCATCTTGGGGTTCCAGCGACTCGAGCGGTGACCAAAATGGACACCCGACTCGACCAATTCTTTAACTAGAGCTGAAGACACAAACAATTCTCCTACAAAAGGCACACCGGCGTCTGAGTACAGGTTTGAGTACACAGTGCCCTGCGAGGGCATCCGGCGTTGGGTAGCTACTCGGCCAGGATATTAGCTAGCAATCGGGTCCAGGCCGTACGGACCAATTGAGCCCTGCAGTCTATCGGCTGCGGCAAAAAGCGTCAATCGGTCGTCCGCTATGCGATGCATGTGATTTGAGGGGTGTTGACTCCGGCGATCTGTCAGATCGCGGCTATTGCGATCGCACTGTGCCTCATGCCGCCAGATTGCTACCCTTCCAGCCCCACTTTCTCGCTGGAGAGACGCAATGGACGACGAAAATTCCACAAAACACGTGCTCCAAGGCCGTGAGCTGATTGACTATCTGGTCGAAAAGACCTCCAGCACCGCCAATGCCGAACTTTTGCAGCGCGAGGAGCGGCGCAATCGGCGGATGACGATCTTGCTTTCCATTCTCATGGCCGTGGGAATCGGCGGCGCGGTCAGCGCAATCAAAATGCTGATCAAGGATCAAATGCAGGGTATTGAAGCAAGGGTCGAAGGTCTCCAAGAGGAATTGAACACCTACATCGATGAGCGAGCACAAACTCTAGAAAGCCATTTTGAGGAAAAGGTCGAAATGGTAGTTGCCAAAGACATCGACCGCAAAGTGGGCGAAGTTCGCACGCTGCTCGAGCAATACAAGAACTACCAAGAGTTTCTTGCAATCTCCGAAATCATCGAATCCGAAGTCCAGAACGACAAGATGCCAGAGGAGTCCTTGCAGTCAGCGATCAAGTTGGCCGGCGATTTGGCTCCCTCAGCGAGCATCACCCGACAGCCGCGATTTCTCGAAGCGATAAAAATTGTCATCGACTTGCTGGTGCGTACCGATCGCAATTCCGAAATCGACAGTCTCGAAGTCCTGCTTGGCGAAGTCCTGGCGACCGACAGCAAAATTTCGCAAGACTTGGCCGACCACTACGGCCAGGTGATTATTTCGTCGCCCTACCCGGTCGAAGATTTGCAACGAGAATTCGAGGCGCTGAGTCGCTATGCTCGTTCCTCACGCGAATTGAACTATCCAGAAAAAGCGCTCATGTGGGAGCTCTTCGTCGCCTACAAGCGAAATCAGTACCAGAAATCCCCGACGACCAATGGCATGGTCGAGATGGTCCAAGACCTCAACGAAGCCGACACGCGAAACCTCTGTTACCACGTTTTTCTCAATTCCCATCCCTTGCACTGGATGAACACCCCTGACCAAGAGGGACGCGAGCTAGCCCGACTGGTGACCAAACTGCTGGACGACTACCCCCATTTTCGGCAGCTCGTCGAATCGCAAATTGCAACTCCTGAATTGCGACCCTCGATCGAAGCCTTGGTCACTCGAAAGAGGGAACGGCTAGAACGCCTCGTGCCCGAGTCAGATACGCAAACCGCCGAGTCGCCAGAATCAGAGGACGACAATACGCTGCGCCGGTAGCCTCAATAGCCGGTGATCTGACAGATCGCCGGAGCACTTGCTCATTGATATCTCAAGCGCCAATTTTCTTAAGCCCATCAAGCAGATCGCCGTGGAGATGGCCGTTGGTTGCCAATATGCCTCGGTTGTTAGCCAGCGTTCGGCCCTGAGAAAAATCGAGCGGTTTGCCGTTGAGGTCCGAAATTCGCCCTCCCGCTTCTTCGACGATGATCGAACCGGCCGCTTGGTCCCAAATTTTTTCGCGATAGTCGGGCTGCGTGGTGGAGAGCAGCCGCAAATTCACTTCTCCGCCACCGGCGGCGAGCACTGCGTACTTGGCTTGGCTATCCATCGGAACGGGATTGGCCGTGATGCCCAGCCTTGCAACCAACTGGCCTAGCCCTCCCGTATTGGTGTGAGATTTCTCGACCGAACGCATCAAGCGAGCATCCGTAATCTCGGCACACTCCGAAACACGGAGCCGCTGCCACAAGGCTTGCTCTCCGCTCAGAGAATCGTCGAGCGAACGCACAAAGGTGCCGTTGGTACGGCGGGCCACAAGCAGCGACCCCGCAGTCCCTTTTTCGGGACGCACTCCTGCCGCGAGTTCAGGACACCCCAAAGCACCAACACGAACCTCTCCCTTGCGAAGATACGCAAGCGCGACCGCGTACTGGTCGCCACGCAAGAAACCCTTCGTGCCGTCGACCGGATCGAGAGTCCAAAAATTATCGGTCGGCTCCCCGGCACCGCGGTCGATCCACTGGCAAACTTCGTCTTCAGTCGCGCCGGGAAGATACGACTGGAGAATTTCGGTAATCTGCTTGAGTGTTTTGCGACCCTCTGCCGACTGCAAGGCTTCGGAATTTTCCTCGCCGACAAAGCCCATCTCGGGAAACGTCTCTTCTAGCCGTTTGCCAATGAGGGCCTGGGCAGCAAAGTCGGCAACCGTCACAGGCGACTTGTCGTCCTTGGCAAGTGTGCGGACGACCATTTCCCGCTGGACTCGCCGCACAAGCTGCGACGCCTCGGTCACGGCCGCGATGGCAAAACGGACTTTCGAGCAATCAATGGGGGAGGTGTCTGACAAACTTCAACTCTTCCGCTATCGCGAGGGTTGGGCCACAATTCGTCGCGGCAGCGACCATCAAAAACTACCCCGCCAGGACTTGAACCTGGAATGAGGGAATCAAAATCCCTAGTGTTACCAATTACACTACGGGGTATCGGGGAGACGGGTCGGGGACGACCCGGCTCGCTGTGTAATCTACGCGAATTGTCACGCGAACGAAAGGCTCTAGTGCAGCGTTACCTCTTAATTTTAGTGTGAGCCGTAGGCGCTAGCCTCGGGTGGAAGCGGAGAAAACCCGAGGCTAGCGTCTGCGGCTCACAACACGGACCCTAATTCCTAGCTGAAGCGCTGCACTAGCCGCGATCTGATAGATCGCCGGAGTCTCCTCCCCTTTCCCGCAGGCGATTTGCCACTGCAAAGGTGACCTGCTCCAGCTCGCGAGCCAGATCGACGCCCACCTTACTCACTCTCTCGGGAACTTTCAGCGTGACCGGAGCAAAGTTGACGATCCCGCCTACGCCAGCGGCGACCAACTGGTCGGCAACCGCCTGGGCTTCGGCGGCCGGCACCGCCACCAAGCCCAATTCGATCTGTTTGCCGTGCCAATACTTCGGCCAGGTGTCCGATATCGTAAATTTCAACCCCCTCGAGTTGCGTACCGATCTTCGCAGGATCCGCATCAAAAGCCGCTTCGAGGCGGAATCCCTGCCGGGAAAACCCGCGATAGCCCAGAAGTGCTCGTCCCAGGTTTCCTACGCCGACCAAGGCGACCCGCCACTCGCGGTCGGTACCCAAGATACTGCGAATCGCTCCCACAAGCTCGTCGCACCGATAGCCGATGCCCGGGTGGCCAAAATGCCCAAAATGGGCCAAATCTTTGCGAACCTGTGCGTCGGTGAACCCGAGCC
>JAADIN010000260.1:0-441 GCA_013151315.1 Planctomycetota bacterium
AGCCCATCATCAAACAAGCAACACGAAAGCAAAAGCAAGCCTATCGTGAACTACAAATCGCCGCCTGAAAGTCCGCTACGGCGTTGCCCTTTCGGGGCGCGGCAACAAGGCACTGCTTCTCCAGATAAAACGTCGCAGTTTTCGCTGAAACAGTATCTTGACGCTCGCGCGTCATTTCAAATTATATTTTCCGCTTCTTATGGCGAAGCGTCGCCCCCATTGTAATTCAATTTCAAGCCGCAGAGAACTGCCGTAAACCTCGCGTGATATCGTGATTTTCCGGGGATGTCCCCACCATGGTTAAAACGTGGCCTCACGTTTCCGCTACTGCCAGAGACTGATGCCGTAAGGTTTGACCGAAGGCCAAGACAAACTCCACACTACCCGACGCTAGCGCGTTGCGGCTCACTTCCACGCAACGTGAGCCGCAAGGCGCTAGCC
>JAADIN010000260.1:446-8736 GCA_013151315.1 Planctomycetota bacterium
AGACCAACAGCGTTCTAGCACGGCACCCGGCCAAAAAAAACGCTCGCTTTCCCACGCCCCATGCGCAATAATCACCGCCACGCACCTTTCGCGTTGCACGCTCTTTGAAAACCTAGGAAGCACTACCTTTTGCGCCCAGTATCCACCAACAACTTTCAAGAAGCCGCGGACCGCGTGGCGGTCCGGCTGCTTCCATTCGTGCTATTCGTATCATTCGTGGTCCCCAAACCCTTTTGTCCGCTCCACCCCCGACTCGCGTTTTCGTGCCAAAACTCACCCCCAGCGATAGCAAGAAAGACAAGAAAAGAAGCGTTTTTTCGAAGATCAAGCGGCGCCTTAGTCGTTCTGTCACAAAACACCCCTGACAGAATCAAAGGCCTTTGGATTCTTCGCGATTGGCAAGCAACGCCAAAAATGCCGGCACCAGCATCGTGCGAACCACAAACGTGTCGAGCAAAATGCCAAGCGATAAAGCAAAGCCCAGCTCGACCATGCCGTTCATTTGTGCCGTCGTCATCGAAACAAAAGTGCCGACCATGATGATGCCACAGCTCGTGATGATGCCGCCCGTCTGAATCATCGCGTGACGCAAGCCTTCGCGGGCTCCCCGCCGCCGCTGTTCCTCGATCACCCGACTCACCAGATAGATATTGTAGTCTTGCCCAACCGCGACCAGGATGACAAACAAAAACAGCGGCACCTTCCAATCAAGGCCCACGTAATGGTCGCCTCGCAGTGTTTGAAAAACGAGCGTCGTGATGCCCATCGTGACGAGATAGCTGAGCAGCACCGTCGCAATCAAGAAGCAGCAGACCAGCGGTTTGCGCAACAGAACGACGATCACGAGCAATACGGCACCGGCAACCAATACTTGGATGCGGCGGCGATCGGCGATCGTCACCCGCTCCAAGTCGCGAATCCCTGCCGTCGGGCCCAAGAGTTCAAAAGTTGCCCCATGCCAAGTCGATTTAGGGTCTTCGCCCAGTCGGTCAAGCACTTGCTCCACCGCGTCGCAAGTTTGCACGGCTTCGGCCGAAAAAGGTTCGTCCGTAAGGATCAGAAAAAGCCGAGTCACATGCCCAGCAAATTTCCCCGTTTGAGAAACAAAAGCCGCCTTGGTCAGCGGGCTGCCCTTGGCAGCGAGCACCATCAACCCTTCGCTCGAGAAGACGCGCGTCGAGCCAGGGGGATCGCCCGTCGGTTGGTAAAGGCTACGAACCTGTGCCACGCCCGCCAAGTCGTCCAGCGGCTTGGCAAGTTCGGCGATACGAAACCGACCGTCCATCGAATCGAGTTCACCTTCGGGATGCCGAGCCAGAACGACCAACGGGCCAATCTCGCCGGCCGGGAAATGACGACGCAAGAGATCGGTTCCCCGGCGGCTTACGCGATTGGCACTCAATTCGCCGAGCAGATCGTAGGTCACCCCCACCGACCAACCCACCTGGGCCAGTGGAAATGCCAACAGCAAACTGCCAACGAGAATCGCCCCCGGCCAGCGCAACACCAGATCGGCCAAGCGTTGCCAAATCGACGGGCGAGAATCCGAACGCGCCTCGCCCCGCTTTACGCCCAAGGCGGCTCCGAGCCGAGTCGCCAGCAGTGCAGGAACCAAAGTAAGGCAAGTGGAGAGCGTGACGGCAAGACAGATCGCGATTGCCGGACCACTGTATGCGAACTTTCCAAAGTCAGCCCACCCCATCATCGCCAGCCCAACAATGGTCGTCAGCGCACTCGCAGCAAGCGCGACTCCAACGCCTTCCAGCGCCGTAGCAATAGCGTCCCCGACGCCAAGCCCTGCGACACGCTGTTCGCGAAACCGGGCCGTGAGGAACATGCAGTAGTCGGTCCCGGCACCAAACAGGAGGACGATAACAAAAATCTTCGTCGTCGTAAAAACTCGAATCGCCGGCCAGGCGTCCGGGTGCTGTTGACTCCAGTGGGCCAAAAGGGCAAGCAAATCAAGTGACGCCGAAGCCGCGACTCCAATCGTTAGCAGCGGCACCAGCACCAATCGAGGCGAGCGGTAGATTGCCATCAGAGCAAGCGTGACCAGCAAGATCGTCATCTGATGGGTACTGGCAACGCTTTCCGCCGCCGCGGCGAGCATGTCGCCGCCAATGGTTGCCGAGCCCGAAATGCCAATCTCGAGTCCTGACGGCGCTTCGTACTGCGCCGTGAGTACCGTCTTTTCCACTTTCTGCAAGACACCAATGTTCTCGGTAGCCATGAACTCGGAGGTCAGGCGAATGACCACGCGCGTCGCATTTCCGAGGCGGCTCTTGAGCAGCGAACCGACGACCGGGGTCTTTTCGGTCCACACGTCGACCACCGGTAGCTCGGGCATTTGTTCAAAAGTGCGGCCCAAGCCATAGGCGAATTGGCGATCTTCGAAAGAGAGCTTTTGGTCGGGTCGAGCAAAGACCAACACGATCTGACTGTTGGCACGATCGTCGGGAAAAGCCTGGGCGCTCAGTTCCGCAGCACGGACAACGGTCGCCTCGTCAGGCAGGTGCTTGAGATCGCCATCAATGGCCACTTCCGACCAGGGCGGTGCCACGACTTTCAGCAACACCACGACAACTAGCCAAAGAACGACCACGCCCCAGCGATAATCGCAAATCGCACGGCCCAGTCGTAGGAATCCATTTTGAAAAGTCATCGAACGAGGCGATTCGAGGGTCGGGAAGGTGGAGGCTTAGTACAGTCGGCTCTCGATAATAAACGCTCGGAGGATCGATGGCCAGCAGACAGGCCCTGAGCGCACAAAGCTGCGGCATCGAGCCTGCCCCTCTCGATGCCGCAGCGTGGAAGTTGGTCTCTGATCAGAGCACCGGATCAGACCTTTTCAGCAGCAGCCCCTTCCGAAGCCGCCAGCTGACGCTGACGCTGTGCCTCAAGGCCATGGAGCCTCGCGACACGACGGTCTGCCTTGGTCGCCACTCCATTGACCACCGAGCCAATCAAGTGAATCCCCATGCTCTTGAGCAATTCCGAAGCCTTATGGATCTGAGGAATCGAACTGTGATCTCGCAAGACTGTCAGGATCGCTCCATCGACGTGTTGGCCGATCGACAGCGAGTCGGAAAGGCTAAGCACTGGGGCTCCGTCGATGATGATAAAATCGAACTCGGCTCGAAGCTTCTCAAAGATCGGCTGCAACTGGTCGGCGGCCAAGGCATGGATCGCCTCCATGTCGCAATGTCCCGCGGTTAGCAGCCAGAGGCCTTTCGTATTGGTTGGCCGTATCGCATCGGAGACCTCGATTTCTGACCGCAGCATTTCACTCAATCCCTCTTCGACCGGCATGCCGAAGAGCTTGTGCAAAGCGGGCTCTCGCAAGTCGCCATCGATGAGCAAGGTACGACGACCCGCACGCGACAGACTTAGCGCGAGATGGCTGGAGACCGTCGTGCAGCCCTCCATCGAAGCGGGGCTGGTGACCAATACGACCTGACGCGACCGCGACGTGGAGTCATGCATCAGCGTAGCACGGACATTGTCAATCGATTCCGAAAGCTGAGCTGCAACGGGGCTACCTTGCGCCATCGCTTTGCGAGAGGAGACCGACGGCAAGACCCCGAGCACTCGGATCCCAAGTCCTTCGTCAACATCGACAGGACCATTAAGTCGTCGGCTACGGAACTCAAACAGAGCCACTCCGTAGCAGGTCACACAAAAGGCAGCGATTCCGCCAAGGATGGAAATCATAAGGCGTTCGGAGCTGTTGATTTTTTCTTTAGGCAAAGCCGGCTGCAAAACTCGGATGCGTTCTAAAGCCGTCAGTTCATTGACGTCCTCATTTCGGAGCTGAAAATCCATGTCTCGAACGATTTCTCGCAACTGCTCGATCTCTGATTCCAACAGGGCCACGGCTCCTGATTTTTCTCCCTTGCCAAGGATCTCCTCCATTTTTTCCGTGTAGAGGGCACGTAAATCGACCAATTTCTTGGTAGTCCCCTCTTTCCGCATCACGTACTCTGCCATCAAGACCGACAACCCTTCGTTGGGTGCCTGCTTCAGCTTGTCGCGAATGTCGCCTTCGGCGACTTGTCGGTACCGTCTCTCTTCGACCTCGATTTGCTGATATTGTTGCCTTAAACTCTTGATCTTCTTGGAATTTCCACCCCTCGTGGTTGCCTGCACCTGACGAAGCTGTTGCGCCATGTTATATTTTTCGCCCTTGAAGTTGGCCATCATCGGATCTTGGGCCAGTGCCTCTTCGACGGCGGCCTCCATGGCGACGGGACTCCGTGCCTGCTGCATCGCCAAGGTCTTGTTAATCTCCAAATTCAGTAACTCTTCCTCCGCTTTTCTGATCTGCCCATTGATCATATGGATGTCGTTCCTCAGCATGCCAAGCATGGTATTGGCCAACCGCGTTTCGCCGCCGCCCAGCTCTTTAGCCAGTTTCTGGTGACGATCGATATTCTCTCGTAACTCTTTCTTGGTTTGGTCACGCAATTCCCTGAGAATAGCAGTCTGCGTTGCCGAAATATTTCTTTCCTTGGCAAGGACTTCATCCTTATACGCCTGGATCACTGCGTTCACGATTTTCACCATGTCGCTGGAACTTTCTTCTCCGTCGTATTGGATTTGAAGGATGTCGCCTCGAAAACCAATTCGGAGACCGCTGGTTAGCCAAGAAACGGCACTTCCGCCCTTTTTAATAACCGCTTCCAGTTCAGAGATTGCTCGTGGTGTAAGTGCCGCCTTCAAAACAAATTGGCTTTTGAACAGCGCTAACTGGGATGCTTGAAAGAACTCGGATTCCCTAGCCGAGAGGGCCCTCGCTTTGTTTTTTCCATAGGAGGCCCTCTCCTGGTTTGCTTTCAATTCCAATTGGGCGGTTACCGACGAAGAGATCGGAATCAGGAGGAGTAGCAGCCCCCCCGCCATGACCGCAGCAAGCGCACCCAGCAATATCGCCGGCAACCATTTCCGTCGCAGGCAATTAATAAGCCACATTTGATTGAACGAGCTGGTGAGTATTTCCGGCCCACGCGGAAGAAAGCCCCCGGCGGGTGGCATGCCCGGTAGAGCCATCGGTGTGGCAGGAACCATTGCTTGAGATGCTTCCCCATTGACGGTTGCCGCCGGGTACATCACTTCGGTGTGCGAGACTTCAGAATCATGATTCGCCATCGAAAACCTTTCTCTTGACCGGGTTTGCCTGTCGCCTGATCGGTTTCCGCTCCATCACACCGACCCCTACGCAAAAAGGCCAAATTCGTTAGTGGATCCTTGCCGACTTTGTGCTTTGACAACCCCAATCTTCGTGGGTGACAAAGCACGAGAAATCCGATTTCTCAGGGAGTCGGCATCAATCTGATAAGTTCAGCCCCTTGGGTGAGGCCTCTACCGCAACTTGCGGGCCAAACGCCGAAAGGCTCTTTTTCCCGTTCAGGTAGGCCAGTATTCAAAGTAGGTGGAATACTTTTGTTGTGTTTTTTCAACGCCTCGTTGCTTAGCGGGTACGCTCGTGCTTTGCCACCTCGATCCAAAAATCAGCTGTGAGCAACATCAAAGGCCGCATAATCGTCGGTATCCACCGGCACGGTGATCTTGGAAAGTAACTGTAACTCCAGCCACAAAAATCCCAACGCGATGGGCATCATCGCAAAACCGGCCCAATCGTGAACAAAATGTTTGACCGACTCACTCTCCGGGAAGGCCATATACAGTAACGCCGTGGCTGTAATTCGAATCACATTGGTCAGCAAGGCAATCGGAATCGCGCTAAGCAAAACCGTCAAACGATCCCACCAGGGCCGATCGATGATCATTGCCATCGCGACCGCCATGGCACCAAAAATCGTCCCCATGCGCAAACCGCTGCATGCATCGGCGACCTCCAATGGCAATTGATCGATCATAATTCGGTTTCCATCTCGCAAGGCAGGAACGCCGAGCAGTTGGAGAGTCCACTCGCTGGCAATCGCTGCACCCTTTTGTAAGGTGAGAAGTATCGGGCCTTCGATCAAGTAGGGCAAAGGAAACATGAACACCAAAAAACCCAGAGGAGGCCCAGCCCAACGCAACATCGAGAACCCACCCACGAGTTGGCAAACGCCCAACAGCGCAACGACGTAAGAGACTCGGTCAAAAGGGTTCATGTCGTAGTACGAAGCGTACAATCGAACGAGAAGAGCGACCAGGATGGTGGCTAAACCGATCCAACGTTCTCCCGAGGTGACCTGGGTAAGTTTTGTTCGCCGGAGGTGAAAAATATAAAGGCTCATCAGGGCCATGACGACTAAAAGCGCCATCCAGCCAGCCATCTTGAAAACATCCATTCCCGCAAGCACAATCAAAATCGTGCAAGCGGCAAAAACTGTCAACGAAACTCGAAGCTCCTTCGAGGAGAATTTCATCTGCAAGCCCGAGCGCATCCAAAGCAGGACGGCAGCAAACACCGGAACGATCCAACCATGAGAATACAGGTCGTTGTCCCAGAAGCTGGAGGTGAAAGTGAGCATGTTCCAGTAGGCGGCAGTCAGGAACAACATGAACGCGCCAAAAACTAGCCAAGCTGACCGGTTGTCTGCTTCGCTGAGAGGCTGGCTATGGGTGTCTGTGGAGAGACTAAACGGGTGACTTTCAGACGACATATCCTGAACTTTCAAATCTGGTTGCTGCTTTGGTTGCTGCTTATTGTGCCCCGCTGCCAACGACCCTTACCAATCCTAGGGCGACACCCGCCAAAAGGAAAATGCTTTCGAGAGCAGCAAAGCTATCAACGCCTTGGGGAAAAAGATTCTCTGTACATGCTCCCTATTTTATTGCAAATCAAAGGTGACTGCCATGATAGCAGCGATTCCTTTCTGAGCCGCCAGCAGCCTTCGCCGAGGCGGTTGTGTCGCCAAAACCTCGGACATCTGCCAAGCAACCGGAAACCGGGCGGTGCAAAGGAGACACCCCCAAGAACGGTCCCGCAGGGGCCGATCTCAAATCCTGCGATAAATGGGCCCACAAACCGGAGAATTCCATGGAACAGACGAGGGCAAGCTCCCACTCCGAAGATAAACGGATAGGCGCACTCTGTCAAACGGCCCCCAACCTGAGGAAAACCGCAAAATCACTAGCCCTACGCCTATCTTTTAGCCCGGTGAGCTGGCACCCCCCCTCCGCCTCTGGCCCAGAAAGGGGGAGGAATTGCCGAGAGAAGTCAAAGTCGCTGTTAAGGTTTGCCGATTATAGAAGTTGTGACTGTTAATGGTTTTTTGATGCCTAGCTGAAATTTGAAGGCCTGCTAGCAAGACGCAGGCAATTCCTAAACCCCCTCGTTGTGAGATCCCATGATGAAGTCGTGCCCTCGAATCTCCGTCGAAGTTGGCAAAATCATCGCTCTGTTGGCGCTGATGCTTGGGACCACGGGATGCACGGCTTTTCTAACGCCACGCGACCCGTTTCCTGTGACGGCTCCCGAGCCACCCATGGAAAGTCTCGTGCCGCGTGAACTCGACAAGGTCACGCTGCCCATCTACGTGATCGAACCGCCAGACATCCTACTCATTGAAGGCGTAAAACTGGTTCCCAAGTCGCCTCACGAAATCGAAACCTTCGACGCAATACTCGTCCGTGTGGAAGGCGAGTTTGCTGAACAGCAAATCGATGATGCCTACAACGTCGACGCAGACGGCACGATCAACCTCGGGCCGACCTATGGACGTGTCAAGGTGGTCAAGCTCACGATCGACGAATCGGAAGACGAAATTCGATCGCACTTGTCGCAGATTTTGTCCGACGTCGAAGTCTCGGTATCGCTCCTGCAATCGGCCGGGGCTCAACAGGTTACGGGGCAACATCTCGTTGGCCCCGACGGACGGGTCAACATGGGAACCTACGGCTCGGTTTTCATTGCCGGCTTGACCATTGATCAAGCGCGTGCCGCCATCGAACAGCAATTGTCGAAAAAGTTGGAAGAGCCTGAGGTGTTTGTTGACATTCTCGCTTACAACAGCAAGGTCTACTACATCGTGACGCAAGGAGGCGGGTTTGGAGACAACGTGGCTCGCCTTCCGATTACTGGCAATGAATGTGTGCTCGACGCGGTGGCCAATGTGAGTGGCATCTCGCAAGTCTCCTCCAAGAAACTCTGGATTGCTCGACCTGCCCCCAACGGGGTGGGCTGCGAGCAAATCTTGCCTGTCAATTGGGACGACATTGCCCGAGGCGCCTCCACGGCAACCAACTATCAGCTCATGCCTGGAGATCGCCTGTATATCGCTGAGGCTCCCTTTCTCAAGTTCACCACCCTGGTGGGCAGAGGATTGCGACCCTTCGAGTC
>JAADIN010000144.1 GCA_013151315.1 Planctomycetota bacterium
TTTATACCAAAATGATGTCCGATTTCTATCGCAGTTTTAATAGGAGCCGCCGCTCGCGGCTTAGCCAAAGCAAATGATTGTTAGTTGGAACTGGCTGAAAGAATACGTCGACCTCTCGATGACGGTTGATGAGCTTACCGATCGTCTGACCCTTACCGGTTTGAATCTGGAGGGGGTCGAAAAACTTGATGGCGACGTGGCCATCGATCTCGAAGTGACCAGCAATCGGCCCGATTGCCTGGGGCATATTGGCGTCGCGAGAGAAATTGCCGTTCTTTGGGAGCGGGCACTGAAAAGGCCAGCTGCTAAGCCGCAAGCGGCAGGGGCGGAGGTCGAGAGTTTGACGAGCGTGGTCGTTGAGTGCCCCGAGCTATGCCCCCGCTATACGGCTCGTGTGATTCGTGGCGTAAAAATCGGCCCTAGTCCTGACTGGCTGGTTGACCGATTGAAATCGGTGGGGATCGCGGCGATTAACAATGTGGTCGACGTCTCGAACTATGTGATGATGGAGAGCGGACAGCCGCTGCACACGTTTGATTTTGCGAAGCTGAGGGGCCAAAAAATTCTTGTTCGGCACTCGAAGCCGGGCGAAAAATTTACCGCCATCAACCACCAAGAGTACGAGCTGGCCGAGGGAACTTGTGTGATCGCCGACGAGCAGCGTGCGGTCGCGCTGGCTGGGGTGATGGGCGGGGCCGAGACCGAAGTTTCGGACGAGACGGTCGACCTGTTGATCGAGTCGGCCGATTTTGCGCCGCTCTCGGTGCGAAACACGGCCCGGCGGCACAATTTGCAGAGCGATTCCTCGTATCGCTTCGAGCGAGGCGTGGATCCCGATTGCATCGATTGGGCCAGCCGACGCTGCTGCCAACTGATTTTGGAGTTGGCCGGCGGCGAACTGGCCGATGGCGTAATCGATATTGCTCAGCCTGCCGAGCCTCGACCGACGATCAAACTCCGCTTCGCCGAGTTGCCCCGCATTCTCGGCATCAAAATTCCCACAGAAAAAGTCCAAAAAATCCTCGTCGAACTTGGCTGCGAAGAGACGCATATCTGCGACCACTGCATCAAAGTCGTTCCGCCTAGTTGGCGAGCCGACCTGACACGCGAGATCGATTTGATCGAAGAGGTCGCGCGAATTCATGGCTACGAGCAGATTCCTGAAGACGCGGGCGTAAAGATGGTCGCTTCGCAACGCAGCTTGGAAGACCGGGTTTACGAGCAAGTGCAAGGGGTCTTGCTTGCGGCCGGGTTCGACGAAGCGATGACCCTTAGTGCGGTCGACCGGAAGTGGGTCGACGTGTTTCGTCCTTGGTCTGCCGAAGAGCCGCTCGTCGTTAGTATGCCGGTACTCCGGCGAGCTGATTGTTTGCGGCAAACCTTGGTGCCGAGCTTGCTTCAAGCCCGACGGACAAACGAAACACTTTCAAATTCGACGATCGAGTTGTTCGAGATTGCCAACATTTATCTTTCTCGACAGGGCCAGATTCCCCAGCAGCGGCGCATGCTCGCGATCAACAGCGGCGAAAGTTTTGCCGTGATGAAGGGCGTGGTTGAAGCGCTGGTTGCCAAGGTTGCACCGGGCAGCCAACTGGATGTGAGCCAGCACGACGACAAATTTTTTACGGCTGGCCGAGGTGCTCAATTAAGCCTCGCAGGACGCCAGATAGGCTTCCTTGGCGAAGTGAGCCAATGGGGACTCGATCAATTTGAGTTGCGCAGCGGAACGACCATCGCCGAACTCGATCTCGATCAACTTGTCGAAGCAGCGGTCCCTATCCGCACGGTCGCGTCGCTTTCGCCCTATCCTCCGGTGGGCCGCGATCTCAATGTCGTGTTTGACGAAAGCATCCGTTGGGCCGACGTCGAGAAAATCGTCCGCACGGGCGGCGGCGAGCTGCTCGAAAGCCTCGCTTTTCAAGAAATTTATCGGGATGCCGACCGACTCGGAGCCGACAAAAAAAGTCTTTTGCTGAGCATCTTGCTCCGCTCGGCGACAGGGACCATGACCAACGAGCAGGCCGACGAGGTTCGCGACCGCATTGTCAAAGCGCTCGGCAAAGAGCTTGGTGGCGAGCTACGAGCGTAATCGCTAGCGAAGAGTAGCTCGGCCCCTCAAAACCGGTGCAACCGATTCGATGCATCTCTCTTTTGACCGCAGTGCTTGGGCGACCTATATATCTTTGGAATACTATCGTTCGCATGAGGCCCTTTCCCTGACGAGGGGAGCGGCCTCTCCTGGCCTGGGCCCTGCCCAGCGCTAAACATTTCGGCATCTTTTGATCATGGAAGAATCTCCATCCTTGGCCAACTCCGGTCGTGATCGGTCTTCAGAGACAGGAGAGACGCTGCGCATCTTGCGCAAGCAAGCCGATCAGACTCTCGATGGGCATCGTCGCCGAATGACGAATATCGAGTCGGACTTGAATCTACATTTCCAACAGATTACTGAGGAGTTGGCGCGAGATCGGGTCGTCGACGAAATGGAAGTGGAGTCTTCGCAAAAGCTGCAAGCAGAGTTTCAACATTGTCGGGAGATGCTCACTCAAGTCGAAGGAGACCTGGAAGGACTTCGCCAAGAAGCGGAAGAGACCCGTGCTCAGCTTGACGAGCGAACGAAAGAGCTGGAACAACTCCGTGATCAGTCGTCTGGCGAAACGGTCGATCACAAGGCTCGTTTTTCTGAGCAGAAAGCGGAATGCGAACGACTCCGGCAACAAGACAAAACAAGCCGAGCCGAATGCGACCGATTGAGCGAAGAGTTCAATCAACTCCAGGAGGCTCTTGTTCAAGCCCAAAGGGAATCGGAATCGTTTCAAGAGCAATTCTCCACTCTCTCGGTGGAACATCGAGCGCAACTAGCCGAGCGAACCGAGAACCAGGAACAGTTGCAGCAACAGATCGACGAGACGCAGTCGGAACGGGATCGCCTTGCGGAGCAGTTGGAACAGCTACGTGAAAAAAGCCATGGAATGGCTGACGAGACGGCTCGCCTTCAAGGGGAACTCGAGACCGCCAGTCAATTTCGAGACGAATTGCAGTCGGTTCAAGAGGAGTTGGGATCTCAGCAGGAGCAATATCGCGAAACTTGCCAGTCGCATGAATCGGCGGAGGCAAAGCACCAAAAATCCGAAGAGCAGTTACGAGCAGAGCGCGATGTTTTGGCAACTCGCGTCGAGGAACTGGAGAACGCCCCGCCTGCGGAATCCGGCACGGACAATCAACAGGAACTCTCCGACCTCGAACGACGTTTTGAAATGGCTGCCGAGGAAGTGCAGCAGTTGAAGCAAGACAACGCGTCGCTTCAAGAGCAGCTCAGCAGTGCCCCGTGCGAGAGCCCCGTCGCCGTCGACGAAAGTGGACCTCTCGACTGGCAAGCACAGAAAGCGATGCTGATCGCGGAGCTCGAAGCGGAAGAGCATGGCGGCGTGGCTGCCGAGCGATGTGAGGCTCGCACCACGATCGAAGGAACGATTTCGATTACCGATCGCGTCGTGGCTGGAAAAGAGGAAGAGATTCAACAGCTACAAAAGCTGCTCGACTCGCGACCTGCGGAGGAGCCGATCGCCGAAGCGCCGTCGGAGCCTCACGCAGAATTGTTCGACCAGGACGAATTGATCCAAGCCGAGCGAACACGACTTCAGCAGATTACGGAAGCCATGGACGCCAAGCTTCGCGAAGCCGAGCTCGAAATTTCGGTCAAACGTGCCACGCTGGCCCGCGAGCAGGCAGCGCTGCAAGAAAAGTTGGCCCAGCTCCCCGAAGAAAAGGTCGTAGACGAAGAACCCGAAGCTACTGGCAAACCGCGTCGACGCTGGCTTTCTGCTCTGGGACTGAAAGAGGACGAGTAAGTGAATGCGGAATGTTAGGCCCGCATGCATTCCACATTCCGAAATCCGACTTCCGCATTCACTCGACCGATTCGCCGTCCAGACGGTAGATCGCTAAGTGATTTCCATCCGGTCCGACGATTTCTTCCAAACCAAAAGTTCCCTCGACGGCAATGGGGCGGATCGAATACTCGGCCGTCTGACCTTCGTTCATATGCACGAGAATGCAATCGAAGATCGCAGCTCCTGGGCCAAAGCAACATTCCAAGTTGTCGCGTACCAAGACAAATTGCTTCAGACCACGTTTCTTGAGCGTGGGAAACATGAAGCCACGAATGCGAATCCGACGTCCCAATAGTTCCTCAATCTTGGGCGTCAGCAGCGATCGCTCGAAGGGATCGGTCTTCTCCATCTCGAATTTGATGTCGTCGAAAGAGGAATCGACGATTGCTTGCTTGAGAGGCGCTGGGACGACCGGCGCTACCTGGTCGTGCTCGATCTCGGTCGACGCGCTGGTTGAGGTACGATTGCAACCGCTGGAAAGCAAGAGGCTCAAGGCGAGTAAAACAAAAAGTAGGCGAGCCAAAATCATTGGAGGTAGTCGACCTCGAGCAAATAGACGGGATGACTTTCGTTCTGACGAAGGTTTTGCGGCATGCTGCGCAGCGTTCCCCCGGCACGGATCAACCGTCGCGAATCATCGGCGGTCCGTGAGCCGGCCATCGTGACGAACACCTGGTCGTAGTATTTTACTTTGGATTGATCTCCAAAGCAGCATTCGTTGTTGTCACGGACCAAGAGGAAATGCCGTGCATGGCGTCGCACGGGCGACCCTTCTTGGGTCACCGAAGTGCCCGGGCGCATGTATCCCTTGATAAATACTTTTTGCCCTTCCAACTGTTGGACCGCCTCGGGCACGATATGGCCGTTTCGTACTTCCACTTCATCAGGCCGAAGTTCGTAAAAAGGAATGCGCACATAGCCGTCAGGAACTTCGGTAGCATGGACGTAGCCTGCGTAACTCAAGCCGCCGACCAATCCGATCGCGGAAAGAACGACTCCGAGAACGGCGACTTTGCTGCCGCTCAGTTGGTTGGGCATCGATCGGATCTTTGCCAAGGCGATCAAGCCAACGACTAGCCCCACGATGGGAATCGGACTCAACATCAGACTGGATTGCAAGCTCTCGCCTCCTGCGGCAAACATGAGCAGCGACAATACGCCAAAGATGGCAGCAGCGATGGCGCTGCTGCTCAACGGGCGATATTCAAAATCGTCGAGATCAGAAAGGTTTTCTGTGGTGGCCATAAGGTTTTCGCGGACTTCTGAGAGCTAGTTGAACTCCAACTGAAACGAAGTAGGATATTTACCACAGAGACACGGAGAGCCCAACGCGGTATCGCCGCAATCAAGGGATTCTAGCCACAGATTGAACACGGATGAAACACCGATCAAAAGAAAAGAATCTCGTGGTTGTATTTCCTTTAACTTTACGCAGTCGAGTCAGGGGTTTTCGTGAGGGGAACGTGCGTCGGACCCGCGAAGCAAGAGCGCAAACACCCCCACCAACACTAGGCCCGCGATGAGTGGTATCCCGATGATCATCAATCGATTGGGTGCCGCGGCATCTGCAGGAGGTTCGTCCAATGTCGTCGTCTCGGCCTTTGCCGTCGTGTCGGCAGGAGCCTCGGGAGCTACTACGACCGTTTCCTTGTTGGCTTCTTCCTTGCCAACGGGAGCTTCGGACTCCGCAGCCTTTTCAGTTTCGGATTTGGGGTCCGTTTTGGGTTTGGGCTTGCCACCTCTGGCGAGCAGGCCGAATGCCATGTAGCTGCGTGCTCGCTTGACACCTTGAGGGTCGAGTTCTTCCAACTCGGCCAGAGCCTCGGTCGCCCGCTTGCCGAGGTCCTCGGGCTGCTCCTCGGCCGTTAGCAAGTAAGCGATCACGGGCTGACGAACCCAAGCGCCCTCTTCTGACTCTTTGAACATGCCGACCAATCGATCAAGAATGCTCCAGTCTTCCCAACGAGCCAAATCGGGAATCACCTGATCGGCGATTTCAGGATTGTCGAGCACCAATCGCAACGATTGCTGGAGCCGCGGGAGGGGGATTTCCTCGGATTCCTCGCCATGAAAGCGCAGGGCCATGATGGTCGCGTAAACATGGGTGTATTCGGCGTTCGGATTACTGAGAAACAACCCTTCGATTAGCGGAAGCCCTTCGGGGCCCTTGAGCTTCAAATAGGCGGCGATCAACGCATCGAGGCACTGGCGTTTTCGACGCACGTCGGCACGAATCAATTCGTCGACCAGCGTCGTGCCGAGGGCCGAGCCGTGGATGCCCATCAGCGAAACCATGGCCGCGATCCCCGGTTTCATTTGCGCGTAGTCGTAACGCAGTAGCGATTCGAGCATCGCGATATCTTCATCTTGACCGCAAATTCCCAGCAGCGTGAGATACAATCGTCGCCGGGTGGGGCCGACCTCGGGATCCTCAATCCACCCGGTAAGTTGCTGGCGATCGAGCCGCTCGACCATTGCGGTGATTTCATCATAGGGAGCGCGAGCAAATTCGTCGTAGGCGTCTTGGGCCAACAGCGGATTTTTGTCTTCAAGATACTGCATGAAAAACGTCAAGCGATCGGGGCCCTTCTCGGGCAACGGCCTCAGGTGTTTGACGTAGGCGACCGCCCGAGGCGACAGGGGCAGCGGCGTGGTCCAGTCGATCGGTAAGCCTGCCACACCACTAATCAGAAAACGCTTGTTCTCTTCGTTTTCGCCAAAGTAGACGACCTCGATCTGTTTCAAATCGCCCAGTTTGTCTCCGCCGAGCAGCACTTCCTCGACCAGGAAGTGGGCCATTCCTGTGTCGGGATCGTTGGCATCGAGGCCGGCCGGGTCGTCGGCGTCAGGGGAAATCGCAGGTGCTGCTTTGACCAGCTTGGCGATGATCGCCGCCTCGGCCGCGGCGAGCTCTTCGCTCAGCGTTTGAGAAGCGGCGCTGCAAAACGGGCAAGCCGTGGCCACCTGGGCTTGCGCCAGGAACCAGCCCAAGGCTAGGCAACTGCGGAGAAAGTTCGAGCGATTCATAGGTTTTGCGGAAGGTGTTATTGGAGAGGCTTGTTAAACCGCAAGCGATCGCTTGCGGTTTCGCCTCTATTCTACCGGTTTTGGGTCACCCAAGACAAATGGGCCCTTGATCTAGCGTCCACCGCCCAGCGAGCGGCCGACATCGGTTCGGTAGGCCGTCAGGGCGGGTAAAAAGCCGACTAATGACGCGAAAATCACCAGTCCCGGGATGAGCAGGCTTTCGTACCAATTGAATTGCCAGAAGCGGAGCGTGATGCCAGCGTGGGCCTCGACATAGGGGCTCGCCAGGGCAAGGCAGGCATGGCCCAGGAACACGCCGACCACGCCGCCCAATAGCGAGAGCAGGATCGACTCGACCATGACGATTCCCATCACGGCCGAGCGGCTAGCACCCAGAGCTCGCATGATCGCGATGTCGTGGCTCCGTTCACTCATCGAATTGTAGATGCTCACTAAGATGCTGATCCCCGCCACGACGACAATCAGAATCGTCAACACCATGAGCACCACGCGCACGGGCCCGATGATTTTGTCGAGCATGTCTTGCACTAGGTAGCCCGGCTTCACGGCAATCGCGGTGCGGTCTTTGCCTTTGTTGATCGATTGATCGAGCGCCATCATGCCGAGGTCGCTATTGCAGAGCACTAAAATGGAAGTGATTTCTCGCTGTGCTTCGGGCAGCGGTGATCGCCCTCGATTAGGATCGTCAGGATCAAGGGGAGCATCCGAGTGTTTGTGAACGACTTCCGCGCCCTCTTCCGCAGGCATGGCATGGCCTTCCAGTAAATAAAAACCTTCGATATTGGCAAACAGCGCTCGATCGTTGGCCGTGCCGGTCGGTTCAAGTATGCCCACGATTTCGAATTCAACGTGCTTATCTCCCGAAGCGCTCATGCCATGCGTCGGCTGAAACGTATCGCCGACTTTCATACCCGACTTTTTTGCTACTACCGATCCCAAGACAGCCTCGAAAAAGTGGTCGCTACGGAAATTTCTTCCCGACCTAAATTCGTAGTGTTTGTCGGTGCCGTCGACATTGGCACCGTAAGAAATTTTTTCAAACAGGTCGGGCGTCGTCGCGACAACTCGAAATCGCCAGCCGTTGGCATGAAAACTATCGCCAATGCAGTAGGGAATCGCCGCCTTGGTATGCGCGGCATAGCGACCGTCGATAAATTCCTTGTAGTAGCTGTAGGGGATCGGATAGAGCGGATTGCCAAGATGAAAAACCGTATTCATCACCAACTGAATGTCGCCCCCTTTGCTGCCTCCGACGATGAGGTGATAACCCTGAGCGTCGCTGGAAAACT